>NZ_DASURI010000344.1:0-9226 GCF_036280135.1 Longimicrobium sp. | reverse complement strand
GCACGGCGTAGCCCCGCGCCCGCTCCCCCGCCGTGAGCGGCCCCGCGCGGTCCCTCACTCGCGGCCCGGCATGTCGTCGCCCGTGGCGGCGGCCTCGAGCTGCTTCTCGATCTTCTCCTCCGCCTCCTCCGGGTCGCTTTCCCGCATCTCGGGCTTGGGCTGCTCGATGGGCGCGTCGTACTCGTAGCTCAGCTCCACCATCATGGGAAAGTGGTCCGAGCCGATGTTGGGCAGCCGCCGCAGCGCCACCAGCCGAAAGTGGTGCGAGTGGAACACGTGGTCCAGCGGGTAGCGCAGGAACGGGTTGTTGGCGTTGTAGCTGTTGTAGAAGCCGCGTCCCCGCCGCGGGTCCAGCAGCCCCGCCAGCCGCGCGAACAGCTGGCTGGTGGGCGACCACGCCACGTCGTTCAGGTCGCCGGCCACGACGGTGGGCTGGTCCGGCGCCTCGTTGATGAGCTTGCCCACCAGCACCAGCTCCGCGTCGCGCGGGGTGCTGTCCTGGTCGCGGATGGGCTCCGGCGGGCGCGGATGGATGCCGCGCAGGTACACCGTGGGCCCGTCCGGCAGCAGCACCTTGGCGAACACGGACGGGATGTCGTCCTGCACCAGGAACTCGATCTTGCAGTCCTCCAGCTCCAGGCGCGAGAACAGCATCATCCCGTACCAGTTGTCCTGCGGCTGGTCCACGCCGTGGGGGTACTTTGCCCGCAGCGGCTGCAGCGCGGCCGCCCACGTGTGGTCCGTCTCCACGGCCAGGACCACGTCCGGGTCCGCCTCGTCGATCACCCGCAGGATGCGGTCGTGCTGCGTGTTCTCCATCAGCACGTTGGTGATGAGCAGGCGAAAGCTCGGCCGCTTCGTCTTTCCGGGCGACGGCTTGCGGTCGCTCCACTTGACCTGCAGGGGCGCCACGGGCGTGTAGGGAAAGATCTTCCACCCCTGCCACAGCGCCGTTCCGGCGGTCGCCGCGCCAAGGGCCAGGTCCAGCGCGCCCCAGCGGGAAAAGAACAGGGCGTGGATGATGCAGGCCGCGGCGGCCACAAGGCCGATCTGCACGCGGGGAAAGTCCCACAGCCGCACGGACCAGTGCGGCGACGAGTGAAGGCTTACCAGGGTAACCAGGACTGCCAGCAGCCCTGATCCCACGGTCACCCACTTGGCGATGGAGAGAAGCATGTGGCCAGGTCCGGGTGGAGCGGGTCGATTGACGTGCGCGTGGATGCCCTGCCATGCGGGCGGCGTGCCAGCGCGACGAGAAACCCGCCCCCTGTTACGGTCGCGCCGTCGCTGTCCGGCACGGATGATGTAAACTGCACCGGGAACCCATCCGTCAACGCATTCCATTGCCCGACGACCATGCACCGGAACCGCATTCTCGCGGCGCTGCCGCAGGACGAGCTCAACCGCATGCTCCCCGCCATGCAGCGGGTGGACCTGCCGCTCAAGCAGGTGCTCATCGACCCCAACCGCCCCATCCGCAACGTGTACTTTCCCGAGGAGGGCGTCGTCTCCATCGTGGGCCTCATGCGGGACGGCGCGGCCGTGGAAACGGCGACGGTGGGCAACGACGGGATGGTGGGGATGCCCGTGTTCCTGGGCACGGACCGCATGGCCGCGCAGGCGTTCGTGCAGGTGTCGGGCTGGGGCTGGCGGATGGATGCCGATGCGTTTCGCGCGGAGCTGGCCTTGGGCGGCGTGCTGGGGCGGCGGCTGGCGCTGTACACGCAGGCCCTGATGACGCTGATGTGGCAGAACTCCGCCTGCAACCGGCTGCACGCGGCGGAGCAGCGGTGCGCGCGCTGGCTTCTGCTCACGGCGGACCGCGTGGGCGGGCCCACCATGGACCTCACGCACTTCTTCCTCTCGCAGATGCTGGGCGTGCGCCGCGCCACCGTCACCGAGATCGCGGGCGGGCTGCAGGAGCGCGGGCTCATCGAGTACAGCCGCGGCCGCATCACCATCGTGGACCGTCCCGGGCTGGAGGCGCTCAGCTGCGAGTGCTACGGCGTGATCCTCAGCGAGTTTGACCGGCTGCTGGGCGGCGGCACGATCCCCAGCCCCCTGGACACGGTCGACGTCTCCGAGGGCGGGCTGAGCACGGCCGGCGAGGGCGCCCCCGCCGAGCCCAAGTTCGCCACCCGCCGCGCCGAGGCCGCCGGCGGCTGACCGTCGCGCGGGCAGATGATGACGAGAGCCGGTGCGTGTGATGCGATGCATCCGCCACCGGCTCGTCCGCGCTCATCCCCATCTGTTTACGCCCGATTTGATAGGTGTGGCTCCGGGGCCGCCGGAGCGATCGATCTCGTATGGCCCAAATGCTTTACATGCTCGTTGCGACGCCGAAACGGGCGGCGTCCCGTTAGCGCCTGTCCACGGTACGAGTCGTTACGAGACACCGCTTGTGCGTTGCCCCGCATTCGTTTACCATACTGCTACCTGAGTGGTGGCACCCCTTCGGCCCTGGTCGAGCCTGCCCTCGGGTCCCACAGCCCCATCCGGCCTGCCCGCCCCAGCGTCCCCTCTCTCCCGGGGCATGAAAGCGGGCGGGGGAGCGACTCCCTCCCGCTCCCCCGCCCGCTCTCAGCTTTCATCCGCCAAAAACCCAAAAGCAACTGCATTCTCACGCAGAGCCGCGGAGGACGCAGAGTACTTCGTCTACCGGTTCAGTTCTCTGCGCCTCTGCGGCTCTGCGTGAGAAATCCGTTGTCGTTTACTCCGCCGGCTCGGTGATGGCGACCTCGGAGGGCATGGCGATGCCGTCGGCGTTCTCCACCGGAAAGTAGAGCGAGCGGCCCGCGTGGCCCACGTACGTCTCCAGGAACGACCGCACGTCGCGAATGCTGTCCGCCTCCCACACGCACACCGCGTGGCTGCCGTCCCTGGTGGGCAGGCACTGGTGCAGCCGCAGGTACGGCGGAAGCGTGGGAAGCGCGTGCTGCACCGCGGACCAGAAGGTCTGCACGTCCGTCACGTAATGCTGCACCAGCACGAACATGGGTCGCCTCCGCCTGGGATCTTTGGACGCTCGGGGGGGGATCCGCATCAAATATCGCGCGTGATGCGCCGTTGCGTTTCGCGTGCCAGCGGATCACCTCCCGCCCGGGCGTCCGGATCCCGTCGAGGGAAACACCTGAGGCGCTCCCGAGACGATGCTGAATCTCCCCCGGCCTATCTTCCACGGACCGATGCACGGGCGTGCCGAGTCCGCCCGCGCTGATCCAAATACACCGGAAGATACGAGCACTCAGATGAACCTGATCCGCACCGGGCGCGCCGCGTCCTTGGCCGCCGCCGCCCTGATCGTTCTCGCCGCGTGCGAGCAGCAGCCCACCGCCAGCGCCGCCGCCGCGTCGCTCAGCGAGGGCGATCGCATCGCCAGCAGCACCCCGCTGGATGTGCAGGAAGCCACGCTCACCTGGCTCATCGCCAACAAGAGCGCCCTGAACATCGACGCGCAGTGCGTCTCCACCGGCTACCCGGACCTGGACGCCGATCCCAGCTCGCTGCTGCTGGACCGCTTTGCCGGCAACAAGCCCGCCGTGGTGCCGCTTTCCGGCTGCACCGTGGACGTGAGCGGCATCACCTACAACGCCACGGGCGGCCTGGCGCAGTGGTTCAAGCTGGGCGAGCCGGTCATCACGGGCCGCACGGCCACGCTCCCCGCCGCCATGCAGCTCAACGGCCGCCTGTTCGAGGGCTACGCGTGCACGGCGCGCCTGCGCAACGTGTGGACGGTGACGGACTGCGCGCTTACCACCGCCGGCTGATCCACGGTTCGCACGTCAGGCTGCGGACCGCCGCCCGGGGATGGCTCCCGGGCGGCGGTTCGCGCATGTTGCCACCATCGCGGCCCGCGCCCTGCGAGAAGGATGAACGAACCCTGAACAATGGATGACGGATGAGGCGGCTGGTGCTCTTTGACATCGACGGAACGCTGCTGTCGGCGGGCGGCGCCGGCGCGCGGGCCCTGCGCGACGCGCTGCTGGAGGTGTTCGGCGAGACGGGACCCATCGGCGCGTACAGCATGGGCGGGCGCACGGACCCGCAGATCGTCCGCGAGCTGATGACGGCCACGGGCCGCACGGTGGACGAGATCGAGCCGCGCTACGAGGAGCTGTGGGCGCTGTACCTTCGCAACCTGCGCGGCGAGGTGGCGCGGACGGAGATCCGCACCCTCCCCGGCGTTCCCGCGCTGCTGGACCGCGTGGAGGCGGGCGGCGACTCCACCCTCCTGGCCCTGCTGACGGGCAACGTGCAAGAGGGCGCGCGGATGAAGGTGGAGGCGGCGGGGCTGGGCTTTCACCGGTTTCGCGTGGGCGCCTACGGCAGCGACCACTGGGAGCGAAAGGAGCTGCCCGCCGTGGCCGTGCGCCGTGCCCGCGCGTTGACGGACCTGGAGTTCCAGGGCAAGGAGATCGTGATCATCGGCGACACGCCGTTCGACATCGCGTGCGGCGAGCACCTGGGCGTGCGCACCATCGCCGTGGCCACCGGCGGCCACCCGGCCGAGGAGCTGGCCGCCTGCGGGCCGGACTACCTGTTCGAGGACCTGTCGGACGTGGACGCGGTGTGGCGGGCGATCGCTGACTGAGGTTGAACTGCGGGGGACAGGGGACAGGGGACAACTGCAGGGAATAGGGAACAGGGAATAGGGAATAGCCAGCAACTGCTCGAAGGCCGGTCGGCCGGCCAGTCCGCGCAGGCGGACTTCGCGAGCTTCCAGCGGCGAATTCCATTCGCTCCTGCCTGCCGCGGACCTCGCCCCCGTGCACGACGGCGCCGAGCCCTGCCCTGGTGCACGACGGACGGCGTGCGGCATGAGCCGTCGGCGCAGGCCGACATCACGTTTTTGGTGCCGCGATTTCAATCGCTGGGGCTGGGCGGCCGCCGTCTCATCTCAGTTCCTCGCTTCGCACCGGCTTCCCGCATCCGCCAATCCGCCGATCGCGCATCTGCTGATCCACCGCTCCGAACAACGACAAAGGCTCCCGCGCCAAGCACGGGAGCCTTCGTGTTCATCATCATCGACCGGGACGGCCACGGAGCGCGGCCAAGGCGGCGAGGCTACTCCTCGTCGTCTCCCTCATCGCCGTCCTCGTCATCGTCCCCGTCGTCGGCGGAGACGCTGGAAGGCGCGGGCGGGCCGGCTTCCAGCAGGTCGTGCACCCACGCGGGCGGCGTGCGCCCGTGCTGCAGGTACAGGTCGCGGAACAGCTCCACCGCCTGGAACTGCGCGTTGGGCCGGTCCTGGTCCGGGAACGCCCACAGCAGCAGCTCCAGCACGGCGGCGGCGTCCGCCATCGGCACCGCGTCGTCCGGGTTGCCCGCCACACCCTCGCGCAGCTCGCGGGCGTAGTAGCGCTTCCACAGGCGCAGGTTGCGCTCGTACGGCACCGAGCCGTCGATGAACTTCTTGGTGGCGCCGACCTTTACGGCGGCGCGCTTGGCGACCTTGCGGAGCGACGTGCGGGCAACCTGCGCCTTTACGTGCTCACGAATCCGGTCGATGGCCGCATCGCTGACACGTTCCGTCACAGACTCCTCGCTCGGCTCAGGGCTGCCCAGTGCGTGTGCACTCAGTTTATGTTGGATCGGGTTCCGCTCTACAGCTTAGTGCCGGTTTTTGGAACCTGCAAGAAGCAGATTCACGAACTTTCACACTTATACATAGTTTACAGGTCCCGGTCCTGTCTCGACTTCGCGCGCGCGGCCCGCTCGCCCCCAGCCGTGGAGCGGTTCAGGGGATCGCGCCGAAGGTGACAGGGGTGGATCAGCTCAACGGCAAAACTCCGAAAACCAAACAGCCCGAATGCTCGCGGCAAAGCGATCAAAGCAGCGCGGCGGCGGCCGCCAGGGCCGCCAGCACCCCCGAAACGGCGGAGATCCACACGGCCAGCCGGGCCGTCCGTTCCGCGCCCCCGCCGCCCGCGCGCAGGGCGGCCAGCGCCTCGTCCTGCCGCGCCGCGAGCGCCGTCCGCGCGCGCTCCGCCTCGTCCCGCTGGCGTACCTGGGCATCCTCCAGCCGCCGCAGCGTGTCGGGAATGGCGGCCACGGCATCCTCCACCTCCATCAGCCGCGACGCCAGGGCGCCCACCTCGTCCTCCACGCCGCCGTCGGCCCCCGACATGGCGGCCAGCCCGGGCATCATCCCCCCGAAGAGCGTCTGGTCCATCACCCGCCGGGCCGTGAGCACCTCCTCGATGCCGGCCTCGAAGTGGCGCTGGGCAATGTGCTTGTCCGCGTCCGGCCCCGGCTCGGCGATGGCCATCTGCGCGGCCTTGAGCACGGCGTTCTTGATGTCGCCGCCGCTGGCCGGGTAGCGCTCCGCCAGCTCCGTGAAGTCCACGTCCGGCGCCAGGGGCGTCTTGCGGTGGTGGATCTGCACGCGCCAGATCTTTTCGCGCTCCTCCGGGCCCGGCTGCTCGAACAGGATGTGCGTGCGGATGCGCCGCTCGAACGCCGGGTCGAAGTTGGCGGCCAGGTTGGTGGCAAAGATGACGACGCCGGGAAAATCCTCCAGCTCGCGCAGCAGCACGTTGACGACGGCGTTGGCCTCGCGCTGGTAGCCCTGGTCCACGCTGGTAAAGCGCCGCCCCGCGATGGCGTCGGCCTCGTCGAAGAAGAGCACGGCGTCCTGCTCCGCGGCGGACGCGAAGACGGCGGCCACGTTCTTGGCCGTGGCGCCGGCCCACTGGCTCTCCAGCTCGTTGTAGCGCACCACGAGCAGCGGCTTGCCCAGCGCGTTGGCGATGGCCTCGGCGCAGATGGTCTTTCCCGTGCCCGGGGGACCGGCAAAGTTGAAGGCCAGCCCCAGCCCGCTCTCGTGCCGCTCGCCCAGCCCCCACTGGCCAAAGAGCACGTCGTGCTTGCGGATCTGCACGAGCGCGTTGTCCAGGGCGCGGCGCGTGGCCGGCGGCAGCACCACGTCGCTGAACGTGCGGCGCGGCACCACGGCGCTCACCAGCGCGCGCCGGTCCGGGCCAAAGAAGAGGTCGCGCAGGGGATTGCTGGCCATCGGGTACGAAGGTGCGAGGTACGGGGGTACGAAGGCGCCCCCGTTGATTGTACGTCCGTGCGCGGCAAAGGGTTCGGCGTCCTCCGCGGCGGCAACGGAATCGGCCGGCCCTCCCGGGGGAGGACCGGCCGACGGGGAGATGCGCAACCTGCGCGCCGCGCACCGGGAGGGCCGCCGCGGACGGGGATCCGGCGCGCGGTGTTCAGCCGCGGATCAGCAGGCGTACACGCCGCCGTAGGTACAGCGCGGGTCCACGGTGCCGCACCCGTAGTTGTCGCCACAGGTGTAGTCGCACGTCTCGTTGCCCAGCGACTCGGTGTTGCACAGGCGCGGATCGCAGGTGCCGTACTGGCAGCTGGGCCCTTCGCAGGTGTTCAGCGTATTGCAGTTGCAGTCGGAGCAGTACACGAAGGTTGTAGCGTGACCCTGCACCGTACCGGGGTTCGCGGTCTCCGCGAGGGTGGTGCTGAACGACTCCACGCGGATCTCGTCGAGGATGAGCTTCTTCATCGGCAGCTCCATTGTCTGGATGTGTGGGAAGGAGATCGGCGGCCCCGGATCATGCTAGTGCGCATTTCTACTTCGCGCCATGAAGTCGTGCGTGAAATCGAACGATGGCACTTGAGTCCCGATTTCTACCCTGAACACCGGCAGACGTGACGACCGCGGCCGATCGCATCTCCATCATCGTCCCCGCGCTGAACGAGGCAGGCGGCATCCGCGACACGCTGGCGCCGCTGCAGCCGTTGCGCGCGTGCGGACACCAGGTGGTCGTCGTGGATGGCGGCAGCGCGGACGGCACGCCGGAGCTGGCGCATCCGCTGGCGGATCGCGTGATCGCGTCGGCGCGGGGCCGCGCGCGCCAGCAGAACGCGGGCGCGGCCGCGGCGGACGGCGGCGTGCTGCTCTTTCTCCACGCGGACACGCGGCTGCCGCCGGACGCGGATCGCCTGGTGCTGGACGGGCTGCGTGCGGCGGGGCGGGGATGGGGGCGCTTCGACGTGCGATTGACGGGCGCGCACCCCATGCTGCGCGTGGTGGAGCGGATGATCAGCCTGCGGTCGCGCGCGTCCGGCATCGCCACGGGCGACCAGGCCATCTTCGTGCGGCGCGACTGGTTCGTCCGCGCGGGCGGCTTTCCCGACATCCCGCTGATGGAGGACGTGGCGCTGTCCAGGACGCTGCGGCGGATGGGCCCGCCCCTCTGCCTGCGCGCTCCCGTCCTCACCTCCAGCCGCCGATGGGAGGAGCGCGGCGTCTGGCGCACCATCGTGCTGATGTGGCGCCTGCGCCTGGCCTATGCCCTGGGCGCCGACCCCGCCCGCCTCGCCGACCGCTATCGCTGATCATCGTCAAACGTGGTTCGTTGCGGCCCCACAGAGTACCCCGGTCCCACGCGGTGCCGGGGTACTCGGCTGCCTCTGCTCCCCCTGCGTGAGAAAATGCCGTTGGTTTTTCCGGCCGCGCGAAGATGGGATGGCGCGTGGGGTGCGGTCCGCCGATCGGCCTCGTGGATAGGGGTGGGAAGGATTTAGCACCTGACGCGGCAGGCAGCACGGAGAACGTATACAATATGCGCGGCATCGTCGGGTGATTAATATCTTGACGCATTCCGCGTCGTCAATTACGTTGGATTCCGTTCCGGCCACAATCCGCCGAAAAGACCCGCGATCCGCAGTCACCCGTCAGGCACCCTCCGGTGGTCTCTCGCACGACGCCCGTCATGGACAGCCCTGCACGCGCACTGAGTCTCGCCGTGGTTTCACGACGCGCCGGTCCACATCCGGACGGCCGTTAAAGCCCGGCGTGGGGGGCGCACTTGCCCACGCAGCGAGCCGGGTGGATGGACGCTCCGCCCGGAGTACAACCAGTCTTGGGAGCACTGCCATGCGCAACACAGGCACCGTGAAGTGGTTCAACGACGCCAAGGGTTTCGGGTTCATCACGCCCGAGAACGGGGACAAGGACTGCTTCGTCCACTACTCGTCCATCTCGGGGAGCGGCTTCCGCACCCTGGTGGAGGGCGAGCGCGTCGAGTACGACCTGGAGGACGGCGCCAAGGGCCCGGCCGCGCGCAACGTGGCCAAGGTCGGCTGAGACCGCGGGCAGTCTCCCAGTAGACGCAACGAGCCGGCGGCGGAGATTGCTCCGCCGCCGGCTCGTCGTCTGTACGCGGTCGATTGATTTCCTGAGGGAGCGCCGCGCGGACTC
>NZ_DASURI010000343.1:0-6111 GCF_036280135.1 Longimicrobium sp. | reverse complement strand
GGCGGCGCAGTGGGCGCTGGACGGCGGCACCCTCTCGCTGATCGCCTCCGTCGGGTTCGTGGGGATGGCCATCGGCGCCAGCCTGGGCGGCAGCGTGGCCGACCGCCTGGGGCGCCGCTTCGTCTTTGCCGCCACACTCTTCATCTACGGACTGGCGACGGGGGCCGCGGCGCTGTCGTGGTCCGTGGCGTCGCTGCTGGTGTTCCGCTTTCTGATCGGCTTCGGGCTGGGCGCGGAGCTGCCCGTGGCGTCCACGCTCGTGAGCGAGTTCGCGCCGGCGCGCATCCGGGGACGCGTGGTGGTGCTGCTGGAGGCGTTCTGGGCGGTGGGATGGATCCTGGCCGCGCTCATCGGCACGTACGTGGTGCCGCGGTCGGAGAACGGCTGGCGGTGGGCGTTCGCGCTGGGCGCGCTGCCGGCGCTGTACTCGGCCGTCGTGCGGCGCGCGCTGCCGGAATCCGTGCGGTTCCTGGAGCAAAAGGGCCGCGTGGACGAGGCGGAGTCCATCGTCCGCCGCTTCGAGGCCAACGCGGGCGTGCCCTCGCCGGATGCGCCGGCACCCGTCGTGTCCGCCGCCGCGCCGGCCGCGCGCGTGGGGCTGGGCGAGCTGTGGCGTGGTGCGCTGGCGCGGCGCACGCTGGCGCTGTGGCTGGTGTGGTTCGGGATCAACTTCGCGTACTACGGCGCCTTCATCTGGATCCCCACGCTGCTCACGCAGCGCGGGTTCACCCTCGTGAAGTCGTTCGAGTACACGCTCATCATCACGCTGGCGCAGCTGCCGGGCTACGCCGTGAGCGCGTACCTTATCGAGAAGTGGGGGCGGCGGCCCACGCTGGCCGCGTTCCTGGCGGGCTCGGCCGGCGCGGCGCTGTGGTTTGGCGCGGCGGATTCGCGCGAAGCCATCCTGGCCGCCGGGTGCCTGCTCTCGTTCTTCAACCTGGGCGCGTGGGGTGCCGTCTACGCCGCCACGCCGGAGGTGTACCCCACCAACGTCCGCGCCACCGGCGCCGGCTGGGCGGCGGGCTTCGGGCGCATCGCCAGCATCATCGCGCCGCTCAGCGTGCCGCCGCTGATGGCGATGGGCGGCGCGGGCGCCGTGTTCGGCGTGTTCGCGGCGTTCTTCGCCCTCGCCATCGTGGGCGCGCTGCTGCTCCCCGAGTACCGCGGCCGCCACCTGGCCGAGGAGCCCGCGGCGACGTGACGGTCACCAGAGGCGCTGGACTCCGTACCGGTCCAGCTCCGCATCCGCGCTGAGGATCGGCACGTCCTCCGTGAGCGCCTGCGCGACGAGCATTCGGTCGAACGGGTCGCGGTGATGCAGGGGCAGCGTCGCCACGCTCAGCGCGTGCCGCATCGCGATCGGCAGGAGCCGCAGGTCGTTCGCGGCGATCTGCCGTGGCAGAAAGGTGTGGATCGGCGCCGGGAGGGGAAGCCGCCCGAGGCCCACCTTGATCGCGATCTCCCAGATGCTCGCCACGCTCAGGAGCAGGTCATCCGCCTCCCCTTCGATCACGTTCCCGGCGGCGGTGCTCAGGCGCGCGTCGTCCGTGATGAACCACAGGAAGGCGTGGGTGTCGAGGATTGCTCGCATCTTCCTCCTTTCACATGTAGTCGCGAAAGTCGTCCAGCGGATCATCGAAGTCGTCGGGCACGGTGAACAGCCCGCGTGCGCTGCCGGCCTTGCGCCGCCGAACGGGAACCAGGCGGGCCAGGGGCTCGCCCTTCTTCATCAGCAGTACCTCGGTGCCATGCTCCGCCGCCTCTACGAGGTCAGACAACAGCACGCTCTCGACGGCCAGTTCCTGCGTTGCCATGCATGCCTCCCGGATAGAGTGCGGATCTCACCGGTCCACGATGCTTACGCTTCCTCCCGTGGGTCCGCGACGTCGGGCGTAGGTGACGCGCGTCGTGGGCCGCGGGACGGGATCGCCATCCTCCCGGAACGCCTGCACGTGGAGCCCGACGGCTCCGCGGATCAGCTGAACGACTTCCGCCTCGGAATCTGCCACGGCAACACACTCTGGTCAGGGAGGTACGCGCTGAACCCGGTGGGACCTTGCTCGATGCTGACGGCGTATCGAAGGATCGTCATCGCTTTGCCTCCACGATCCCCGAGACGCGTTCCGGCCGCGTCGCATCCGCTGCTGCCACCCGTTTCATCACCATCGTGCCATCCTCCCGCGTTGGGGTTCACGGGAAAGATAATGGAATTAGCTGAAAAAGTGTACGGAGAAAACACGCCACCCGGCGGACGATTGTCCGCCGGGTGGCGTGTTTGGAAAGGAACCCGCGATCAGTGCTCGCGGACGGACTCGTACAGGCCGTTGAACAGCAGCCGGAACGTGCCGTGCGGCTGCGCGCGGAACGCGATCTCGGGGCCGAACAGGTACAGCATGCCGCGGCCCACGGGGGCGCTCACGACCGCCGCGCCGTTCTGCAGGTACTGCTGGCCCCACGCCCAGCCGCTGCGCAGCGGGGCGGGGGAGTCGTACCACGCCACGCGCTTGATGCCGGCCGCCTCGGCGCCCGGGCCCAGGCGGAACACCGGCGAGTCGTCGAACATCACGTCCGCCTGCTCGCCCATGCCCCACGCCACCGGCGCGTCGTTGTCCACCGACACGCGCAGCAGGCTGCCGGGGATGTAGTACTTCTCCCGCGGCAGGTGGCGCGCCTGGCCGTTCTCGCCCGCCTCCACCAGGTGGTCCTCGATGGGCAGCCCCAGGTGGCGCGCCAGCACCGTGGACCCGCCGATGGTGAGCACCGTGCCGCCGTTCTCCATGAACGCGCGCAGCTGCGGCACCGTGCGCTCCACGGAGATGAGCCCCGTCTGCGAACGCAGCTCCGCCGGGATGGCGTCGGGGTTGGGCATGAACCCGCCGGCGCCGGCGCGCGGATCGCGCTCCGGGATGGCGCCGTCCACGAAGACCAGCACGTCGTACTTGGCGTTCAGGTTGCCCGCGTCCAGCTCCTGCGGGAACACCACCTGGTACGGGAACCCGAACTGCTCCAGGATCCAGCGCGTCCAGCCGCTGGGCATGAGGCCGCCGTAGCGGTCCGCCAGCCCGATGCGCAGGGGACGCAGGGGCGTGGCCTGGCGCGGGGCGCCGCGGGCCGGCGAGACGGTCACGCCCAGGGAATCCGCCAGGGCGATCAGCCGCTCGGCCGTCACGCCGCCGGACGCGGGGATGAAGAAGTCACCCGCGTTGTCGCCGCCCGTTACCCGCTGCACCTGCGCGCCCTGCGCCAGCAGCCGGTTAACCACCGTGAACGCGTCGTTCTGTCGGGGGGAGAGGGTCCACCCGGCGCCGCGGGCGCGGACCTGGGCGGCGTGCTGCGGGCGCGGCGCCGGCAGGTTCCACGCGTCCACCGTCTCCACGGGCGCGTCGAAGCCCTCCAGGACGCGGTCGAACTCCACGCCCATCTGGTACGCCAGCGTCCACCCGGCGTTGTCGTACGGCGGGATGGGCGGGCCGCCCTCGTACAGGAAGTCATTGGGGTGGTCCTGCGGCTCGAACATGTCCAGCACGTGCGGGCGGAACGGCTGGTCAGCCCGGACGACGTACGAGCCCGCCGGGTACGTCTTGCCGCCCACCGTGAACGACCGCGTGGCGCGGCCCACCGAGATGCCCGTCTCCAGCAGCGCGTTGACGAACTTGGTGGCCGTGGCGAAGTCCGCCTGCGTGGACGGGATGACGTAGCCGCGTGCGTCGCGCCACTCCGGCCGCCGCAGCAGGGCCAGGTACCGGGCCGACTGCTCGGGGTTGGCCGCGCCGCCGAACTGCCCGCCCGGCGACATCAGGGCGTTCTGCTCGCTGCGCTGGCCCTGCCGCTCGGCGCTGATCACGGCGCGGACGCTGTCCACGTGGCGCGGCGAGGTGGTCCAGTTGTCGCGGCGGCCCCGCTCGATGGAGTTGCGGCCCATCCGCCAGAAGTTCATCAGCAGCGTCTGGCGGTAGCGCTGCGCGTAGTCCAGCACGGCGTAGTTGGCCGTGACGGAGTAGTCAATGGATTGCCGGAAGTGCCAGGTCTGCGGCGGCACGGGCGCCGGCAGGTCGCCGCTGGGCACCTGGCGGTTGGGCACGAACGGGATGTCGAACGGCGTTGGGTTGCCGATGGTCTCCGTCAGCAGGCCCACCATGTTGTGAAAGTACGCCGTGGTGCGCAGGCCGCCGTTCCACCACGTGGAGTAGTTGCTGCCCTTGCGCACGGTGACGCCCGGCTTGTTCTCGGCCAGAAAGCGCGTCATCATGGCGCTGCCCACCATGTCGATGCCGCTCACGATGAGCGGGTCGTACACGTAGTTGAACGGGTCACGGAAGGGCGGCGCGAACATCACCGTCCCCGTGGGCCCCGTCTGGTGGTGGTTGTAGACGATCTGCGGATACCACTCCCGGTACATCACCCGGTTCATGTTCTCCGTCTCGGGCTGCGTCGAGGCGTAGAAGTCCCGGTTGTTGTCGTGGCCGATGTACTTCTGGTACAGCCGCGGCAGGTACGCCATGGAGCGCGCCTGCGGGTTGGGCGCGCGCATGTACCAGTTGCTGACGAGCTCCATGCCGTCGGGGTTGGCGTGGACAAAGAGGATGACCACGTCGTCCAGGATGCGCATCGTCTCCGGGTCGTCGCGGCTCACCAGCTGCCACAGCGTCTCCATGAGCTGCTGCGCGCCCAGCACCTCCGTGGCGTGCAGGCCGCCGTCGATCCACACCACGGCCTTGCCCTCGGCGGCCAGGCGCGCGGCCGTGGCGCTGTCCACCTGCCCCATGGCCAGCGTGCGGCTGGTCTCGCGCCAACGGTCCAGGGTACGGTGGTTCGCGGGGCTGGTGACGATGGCCATCACCTGCTGGCGCCCCTCGGCCGTGCGGCCGATGTCCACCAGCTTCATGCGGTCGCTCTCGCCGTCCAGCTTTTGCCAGTACGCCAGGAGCTGCTGGTAGTTGGGCAGCACGTAGTCCGCGCCGATGGCGTGGCCGAACTGCTGCTCGGGCGTGGTCAGGCGCTGCTGGGCGGCGGCCGGCGCGGCGTGCGCCAGCAGTCCCAGGGCGAGCGCCAGGGCGGGGGCCCGGCGCATCCTCGAAAACGGGGTCAACGGATGAGCTCCTTCCGTCGGTGGGGTGGGCGGCCGCGGGCGAGGGTTTCCCGGTGGCTGCCGGTCCGGCTGTATACGGGATTCCGGTAGAATCGAACGGCCGTTCGAGCCTGTCAAGTTTTTAGCGGGCCCGTCCCCGCCGTCCGTCTCCGCCTGCGCGGCCCGGGGAGGGACGATGATGGACGCGGATGCGGCGGATCCCGGCGCGGCGCATGATCCGGTCGGTGTCGATCAGGGAGATTCCGTGCGGCGGATGACCGCTTTCGCGCGGCGCCGTAACGGGCGGGACGAGGCCCCTTGTCCGGGACGGAATTCGGCTCATATTGGTGGGTACGCTGCTTCGCGCCGCGGATGCAGATCCCCCCTCGTCAGCCCCCCAACCGCCGGAGCGCAGCTCATGCCTGGCATTCTCGGCCTCGTCGCAGTCGCCATCGGCCTCGCCTTCATCCTGGCGGACCAGCAGATCAGCCGCGCCGTGTGGCGCAGGGCCGAGGACCCGGAATCGGGCGCCGCCAGCGCGCGCATGCTGGGGCTCATCCTGTTCATCGCCGGCGGGCTCACGTTCCTCACCTGGATGCCGGCGTAAAGGCGATCGGCTGATCTGGATCGCTCGTCCCCTTCCTCGCCCGCTGCGTCCATCCGACCGGCGGGCGTTCGTGCGCCGGTACGATGCTTGCCGCCGGGGTTCCGCCCCTGAGCACGCACTTCACGCCATGGAGGGACGGTCATGAGCGGCAAGAAGATGGAAGGCAACGAGGAGCAGAAGCGGCAGGCGGCCCGCGACGCGCGCGAGGAAGGAAAGAGCGCCAGCGAGGTGGGCGCGTCCACCGGCGGCAGCCAGCAGCGCGTGGAGGCCAGTGGGACCATGTCGCACCAGGAGCGGCTGGACCTCAAGCGCGAGGGCAAGCCCGACCAGCTGGAGCAGGACAAGGTCCCCGAGGCGCGCCCCGGCAGCCGCGACGCCGACACGCTGGACCACGAGAAGTATCCGCGCCTGTAGCCGCGGGCGTCGGACGGAAAAC
>NZ_DASURI010000342.1:0-5505 GCF_036280135.1 Longimicrobium sp. | reverse complement strand
GTAGAGAAAGCGCGCGGGGTGCAGCGCGCCGGCCACGGGCATCCACCGTCCGCCCTGGAAGCGGGGGGCCATGCGCAGCCCCAGCAGGGCCTCGCACTGCGCCCGGTCCAGCACCTGGAGGGGGGCGGCGCCGGCGGGGCGGGCGGCCAGCTCCGCGCGAAAGCGGTCCATCACCTCCGGCGACGAGGCCAGGGCCAGGTGCCCGGGCTCGCCGTAGCCGGCGTCGATCTCCTCCTCGTCCAGCACGGCGCGGAGCTCGCGCAGCGACGCGGGGCTGCCCAGGACGAGCCCGGCGTTGCGGCCGCTGGCCCCCCAGCCGGGAAGCCGCGACTCCAGCACCAGCACCCGCGCCCCCCGCCGCGCCAGCGCGTACGCGACCGCCATCCCGATCACCCCGCCGCCCGCCACGGCCACCTCCACGCGGGCCGGCAGCCGGTCCAGGGTGGGCAGCCGCCCCGGCTGCACCTGCTCCAGCCAGGGCGTGGGCGCGCGGGTGCGGCCGGGGGCACCGCCCCGCGGGACCGTGGTGGCAGCCCCTCGGGCCGCCGCGGGGGGATCCCCGGCCGCGCGCCGCATCATCCCGCCGTCCTCACACCACCGCCGCCAGCCCGGGCGCCAGCTCGGGCAGCGCCTCGCGCTCGTCCACCGCGGCGTGGGCCCGGTCCTTGTGCTCCTCCCAGATGTCGAAGATGTCCTCGGGCGGCGTGTTGAGGATGTCGGCGAAGATCTCGTCGTCCTTGCTGACGACGATGTCGAAGGCCGTGAGCTCGCCCGGCACCAGCCGGCCCACCGTCTCGCCCGTGCGCTCCAGGACGAGCTTGACGGGCCCCGTGGTGGCGTGGAAGTGCGTGCCCACGGGCGGGTAGTGGTTCACGAGCGCCGGGCCAAAGATCAGGGGCTGGTCCGGGTCCGTGAGCACGGCGCCCAGGGCCGTCTGGATCTTCCACGACACCCGCCAGATGCCGATGGCGGGGAAGTCGTTGTCGCCCTCGCCCAGCGACTTGACCAGGCCGTCGTTGGGCCGCGCGAAGTTCTGCTCCACGCGGATGGGCCCCAGGGCCGCCTGGATGATCTCGCCGCCGTGCATGAGGATCTTGAGGTACATCTCGTTGCGCCCGTCGCCGTCCAGGTCCATCCGGGGGCTGCGGTGCATGAGCACGATCCCGTTCTTGACGCTCATGGGGTAGTCTTCCACCATCCCGTCGATGGTGAGCAGGCACGAGCACACCCCCTTGAGCAGCTCCACGCCGCCGATGGGCGGGAAGTTGGTGTTGAAGCCGCGCACCACCCCCGTGAGCGTGTCTTCCTGCGTGGCCGCGCTGGAAAGGGCGGCGATGTTGGTCATCAGCTTCTGGTAGTCGGGGTCGTTGCCGACCTCGACCTGGGCCTGGCGCGAGCGCCACTTGAACAGCTCCACGATCTTGATGGGCGTGCCGTCGGCGCCGCCGCTGCGCAGCACCTCTACGGGGTACCCGTCGGCAAAGCCGTGCTCGCGCAGCAGGGCCCACTTGGCCCGCACCTGCCCCACCAGCGCCTCGGCGCGCGCCGCGTCGGTGAAGTAGGTTTCCATCTGGATGAGGGACTCGTTCCGGTACGGGTGGATCGACATCGTGACCTCCTCGTGCAGTTTCGGGGAGTGTGGATGGGGAGGGGGAGTGCGCAGCCGCCGGTCACGGAGGACACGCCACCCGGGAAACGCCTTCCATGTCCCGCGCCCGGGGGTGCAGCGAGACGGTGATCCTGTCCGGCTCGCCCACCAGCCGCAGGGGCGCGTCGGCCAGCAGGCCCAGCGCGGAGGCGCGCGCCTCGGGCAGGCGCACGTAGCTCCACCCCACGGTCAGCACCTCGGGCCCGCCCGCCGCGCATCCCTCGGGCGCGTTCTGGCAGGCGCACCCTTCCACCGGCAGGGTCTCGCGCAGCGTCTCCTCGGAGACCTGCAGCTTCTCCAGCACCAGGCTGCCGTCCCGCTCCACCGTGAGCGCCAGCCGGTCGCCCCGCTTGATCCCCGACGCCTTGCGGATGGGCGGGGGAAAGCGGATGCAGCCCACGTTGCCCACGAACGAAAAGGTGGTGGTGGGGGCCGGCGGCTGTCGGGTCTTCATGGCACGGGGCGCGAGAGAGGGTTGCCGGGGACGCGCGGGGCGGCGGGCCGGTGCCGTGCCGCGCGGTTGCCGTGGTGGATGGGAGAGTAGCGCGGGGGACAAATGGTCACTTCTCCCGGATTGCTCGCTTGCCGCCGCTTTCGCGCGCGCCCCGGGACGGCGGGCTTTCAGGCGGAGCGCCCGGAGAAAACGGCGGGGCGCGGAGGACGACCGCCGTCCTCCGCGCCCCCGCGCCGTCCCCTCCGCGGCCTCCGCGCTCCGCGCCCGTCAGCCGGGGGCGTGCCCGGCGCCGCCGGCCACGCCGGGGACCAGGGTCAGCACGTCGCCGTCGGCCAGCGCGGCGGACAGGCCGCCCCGGTGCCGCACGTCGTCGTCGTTCAGGAACACGGCCAGGAAGGTCCGCAGCCGCCCGTCCGCCAGCAGGTGCGGCGCCATGCCGGGGTAGCGGGCCGCCAGGGCCGCGATGGCCTCCTCCACCGTCCCCGCGGCCAGGGGCACCTCCGCGCGGCCCTCCGCGTACGGCTGCAGGGGGGCCGGCAGGCACACGCGCACGTTCATCCCCGCTCCTCCTCTCCGGGACGCAGGTCCTGCGGCAGGAACGCCGTCCGGTCGTCCGCCAGGCGCCAGGCGCGCGCCTGGACCGCCCCGTCCGCCGCCACGGCCACGATCAGGTAGCTGTACCATGGCCACGCCGCCTCCCGGTCCGTCCGCGACGGGTGCGGCCGTCCGTCGGGGTGCGAGTGGTAGAAGCCCAGGACGGCCAGCCCGCCGCGCGCGGCCTCCCCCTCCAGCGCCCGCACGGCCGCGGCGGGGATGAGAAAGCGGCCGCCGCGCCCGTCCGCCGCCGCGTTGGGCACGGGGACCACCCGCGCCACCGCGCGCGGGGCGTCCGCGTCCCGCGGCGGGGGACCCAGCAAGGCGCCGCAGCATTCCTCGGGGTACGCCGCGCGGGCGTGGGCGTGCACGGCCGCCAGCAGCTCCGCGGGCAGGCGCAGCGTCCCCCCGTGCCGCGCGGCCGGCGGGTGCGGCGGCGTCCCGGTGGGGATGGGCGTCACGGCGTCTCCGGGGGACGGGTGGATGGGGTGCCGGACTTGGCGCGGGTCCGGCGCGGCGCGCAGGGAACGGTGGGGCGGGGAGGCGGCGGCCGCTTCTCCGGGGTTGCCCGGTTCGGGGCGGTGGACGGGTCGCGACCCCCGCATTCCCCGGCCCGCGTGCCGGGGAACGCAACACGGGACGGCAACCTTGACGGAGTGTAACTTCCTGTGTACTTTCGGCTCTAAAGGATCGTCATAAGCGGGGCGACAGTTGGAATTGCCAGTCTTTACTGGGGAAGCAGGGATCAATTCCGGTATGTCCATTCAACAAAACGTCTGGAAACCCTCCGTGTATCTTCGCGGGTGAAACGCCGGCCCGCGCCCCGCCGTCCTCCCGGACGGAAGGGGCGCGGGCCGGCGGCGCGTGTGGCGCACCCGAATCGCCTGGTTTTGTCCGGATGGAAGCACGTGCCCCGCTTTCCTCCCCGTCGCCTGCCCGGCCCGGGGGGCGGGGCTCCGTGCCCTTGCACGGGAGACGGTCCATGGATTCGCTCCCTCGCTTCTCCCGCCCGGCCCCCCTGGCCGGCCGGGTGCCCGCCGGCCCCGAGCGCCACGCCGCCTCTCCCCACCGCCCCCGCCCGGCGGGGCCGGGCCGCGACGTGCCCGAGCTGGTGGGCGGGTCCCGCAAGATGGCCGAGCTGCGGCAGATGATCGAGCTGGTGGCGCCCACGGCGTCCACCGTGCTCATCACGGGCGAGACGGGGACGGGCAAGGAGGTGGTGGCCCGCCGCATCCATGCCCTGTCCGAGCGCCCGGGCGGCCCGTTCGTGGCCGTGAACTGCGCCGCCCTCCCCGAAAGCCTCATCGAGTCCGAGCTCTTTGGCTACGAGCGGGGCGCGTTCACGGGGGCGGCCGGCGCGCGGCCGGGCTACTTCGAGGAGGCCAACGGCGGCACGCTGTTCCTGGACGAGGTGGCGGAGCTGCCCCTGGCCCTGCAGCCCAAGCTCCTGCGGGCCCTGCAGGAGCGCGAGGTGCGGCGGCTGGGGGCGCAGCGCAGCGTGCGGGTGGACGTGCGGGTGATCGCCGCCACCAACGCCGACCCGGCATGCGCCGTCCGCCAGGGCCGCCTTCGGTCGGACCTGTACTACCGGCTGTGCATCATCGAGCTGCGCCTGCCGCCCCTTCGCGAGCGCAAGGAAGACATCCCGCAGCTGTGCGAGCACTTCCTGGGGCGCTGCATCCCCCGCACGGGCTCGCCCCTGCGCCGGGTGGGCGCGGCCGCCGTGGAAGCCATGGACGCGTACCCGTGGCCGGGCAACGTGCGCGAGCTGGAGAACGTCATCGAGCGGGCCCTGGTGCTGGCCCGGCTGGACGACGGCGACGCCGTGCTCCCCTGCCACCTTCCCGCGGAGATGCGGGCGCACGGCCCCGCGGCCGACGTGGACCCGGGGTGCGCGCTGGACCTGCCGGGGGCCGTGCGCCGGGTGCGCCGGCACTACCTAGCCGAGGCGCTGCGCCTGTCCGGCGGCAACAAGGTGGAGGCCGCCCGGATCCTGGGGATCAGCCGCCGCGGCCTGTACGACCTGCTGGCGGAGGAAGCCCGCTCCCGCTGACCCGTTCCGCTCCGCCCCTTCGCCGTCCGCGCCCCGCGCGGACGGCCGTCCGTGCCTGCATTCCGATCATTGCGAAGGCCCGGCCGGGACGCCGAATTCCGTCCGGGGCCGCCGCTTACTGATCGCGATCGGGTGGATGATGTGCCCCGGCGGGCTCCACCCTCCCACTGCCACCCACCTGCCCCTCCCCGAACGTCGGGATGCCGGCCGGCAGCCGCCGCTCGACCACGGGCCCGACGCATCCTGCCCGCTCCCTCCGCTCCGCGACCGGCCGTCGACGCCCCATGGGTCCTGCACCTGGTACCGGATCCGCGCAGACACTGCACATCGGTGTTGATTCGACTTCCCGAGTCATTCGGCGTTGCGCGCACCCTGCGGGATGAAAGCTGCGCCGTACAACCTCCCCAGGGGTTTTGGGGGAGGTGGGCGAGCTCCGCGAGCCCGGAGGGGGCGCTCGCGCGATGGCCACCGAACGCCTGGATCCGGCCCCCTCTCTCGATCAGTCATTCAGCGTTTGCGCGCACCCTGCGGGATAAGAGCGCAGCTCAACCTCCCCCAGGGGTTTTGGGGGAGGTGGGCGAGCTCCGCGAGCCCGGAGGGGGCGCTCGCGCGACGTCCGCCGAACGCCTGGACCCGGCCCCTCTTTCGATTCAGTCATTCGGCGTTGCGCGCGCCCTGCGGGATGAAAGCCGCGCCGTACAACCTCCCCCAGGGTTTTTTGGGGGAGGTGGGCGAGCTCCGCGAGCCCGGAGGGGG
>NZ_DASURI010000341.1:0-3422 GCF_036280135.1 Longimicrobium sp. | reverse complement strand
GAACGGCGACTTCGAGGCGGACTGGAGCAAATACCACCGCTGGAGCTTCGAGTGGACGGCGGACGAGATCAGCGACGTGATCTCGCTGCACGCGGGGCAGGACGTGGGCAGGGTGCTGGCGATCAACGTCCTGGAGCGCTCCAACAGCGGGCGCGTGAAGCGGATCGAGTACGTCACCGAGGCGGGGACCTTCTACGACACGAAGGATCACGTCCGCACCTCGCTCAAGTACATCAACGCCAGCGGGACGATGAGCAGCCTGCTGAGCACGCTGTTCGTCATCGAGCCCGTGGTGAACCGCAGGACGGGCGAGGTGGTGGGCTTCGAGGCGTTCGGCGGCGGCTGGGGCCACGGCGTGGGCCTGAACCAGACGGGCGCCACGGGCATGGCCGAGAAGGGCGCCACCTTCGACGAGATCATCCGCTTCTACTACCAGGGCGTGGAGCTCACCAAGTGGTACTGATCGGCTGATCCACCGGACCTGATTTCGGCGGATGAAAACCGCCCGCGGGGACGCTCCCCGCGGGCGGTTTTTCGTGCTCCCAATATCCTCACGTTCGCGGACACCGCGCGGAAAACTGGACGGAAAACCGTGCTGCCGGTGGCGGAGTTGGCACGGACAACCCGTACACCCTTGACGGGTGGCCACGGTGTTTACATCGTTGGCGGCGAAAGGCAGCACGCATCCCGTTCACCCGCACCCCGCGAGCGTCCATGAACCGGATCTTTGACCGGCTGCACCTCCGTCCCGGCCTCTCCGCCTTTTTGTGGGGCGCCGCGCACGTGCTCGACATGGGCGGCACGCTGGCCCGCGACCGCGGCCGCTTTGGCCAGGGTCCGGCCGGCGACCTGCTGGCCCTGCGCCAGGACTGGGAGCGCGCGACCCACGCCGCGTGGCGGTACTATGGGCAAGCGCCGGAATAACCCCGAGCCGCCGCCCCTGACCCTCGAGCTCCCGGTTGTTCACGTGCAGCCTCCGGTTCGTCTGGACGGACGGCCGGGGGCTTTCCTGCGCCCGGATGGCGGTCTGCCGCCGGGCTTGCACCGGGTGGTAGCCATGGAGGGGCCCATCCCCATGCCGGAGACCCTGGCGGAGTACGAGACGATGATGCCCGGGCTGGCGCCGCGGATCGTGGACTGGGCGGAGCAGGAAGCCCGGCACCGGCGCACGGTGGAGCGCTCGATGCTCTGTATGGCGTGGGGTGGGCTGTGGTGCGCCCTGCTCGTCTCGCTCACGACCATCGGAGGCGGGATGGCGCTGGCGTGGCAGGGCCGCAGCACCGTGGGGCTGGTGGGGGTCGTGGGGGCCGTGGCGGGGCTGGTGATCGTGTTCGTCGCGGGCCGGCGGCGCGTCCCGCTCTCCGCGTTCCGCGTCGAGCCGCAGATTCGCCGCGAGCCGCGCGAGGCGGCCGCCTGATCGCGGACCGGTGCCTCGTGAACCTGCGCGAAAGAGTCGAGAGGAGGATCGCGAGTTGAGCAGACGTCTTCGCCTCGCCGAGCGTCTGCGCCTGGCGCTTCCCCACGCGTGGTCCGTTCTCGTGGGCGTAGGGTGCATCCCGGCGTTCGGCTGGTATACCCTGGTGCGGATGGATACCGACGTGGGCGCGTGCCGCCACGCGTACGCCCGGGCCCGCACGGCCGCCGACTCGGCCGTGGTGGACAACACGCTGGTGGGCCCGCGGTACAGCGACGCCACCTGCCGCCGGCTGCGCGCGCAGGGACGGCTGGCGGAGCCCGCCGGCTTCACGAAAAGATAATGCTGGTGCTCCGGGGGGGAGCACTACATATTGTGCTGGGCAGCGGTGATCAGGGCTCCGGATCGCAATCCCTGGTTGCACCCCGCCCGCGAGCCACATCTGAAACACCTGAACCCCAGGAACGGTACAATCGATACGTGACCGCCGCACGCGTGATACGCGGCGGCGGCGATCATGGCACCGAAGTTTCTTAACGTTTCCATCCAGACGGCCACATTCCCGCGTGCGCAGCTCGCGAGAGGCGCACACGGGACGCACACAGGGCGGACCCGTTCCGCCGCCTCCTTCCCCACCGGGAGCCTACGTGCGAGGAAACGGACAGGGCGGATCGCTGCAGCGGGAGCTGGAGCACCGCATCAAGACCGGACGGTGTGTGTACTGCCGGGCCCCCGCGGCCCCGGACCGGCCCCTCACCCGGGAACACGTCATTCCCCAGGCCCGCGGCGGCCGAAGAAAAGACGCCCGCATCATCGTTCCCGCCTGCGCGCCCTGCAACCAGCGGCGCGGCTGCCAGGAAGTCGTCCTCTTCCTCCTCGCCCGTCCGCGGCGAATTCTCGCTTTCCTCGATTATCTCGCCACCCTGCCGCCCGACACCGTGCGGCAGATCGACGTGCGCGTGTTCGCCGAGCTGTACGCGGCCGTGTGGCTGCTGGCCGAGAGCGCGCACGGGGG
Organism: Longimicrobium sp.; assembly: GCF_036280135.1. Classification (GTDB taxonomy): domain Bacteria; phylum Gemmatimonadota; class Gemmatimonadetes; order Longimicrobiales; family Longimicrobiaceae; genus Longimicrobium. Next base: position 993 of record NZ_DASURI010000341.1, on the reverse strand, counting down.
TGAGCCGTGGCGCACGCAGCTGCGCCGCCTGTGCGCGGGCCGGCGCCTGCACCGCCGTCGCTACGCGGCGCGTCGCATCGTCACGGCGGCGGCGGTGCGCATCGAGCGGGCGCGCGACCGCGCGGCATCGTACGCCGGCCCCAGCTGTCCCATCCCGGCCGCGCTGCGGGCCGACGAGGACGGTCGCCACGCCGACACCATCGCGCGGGGGATGGCCACGCTCATCGGCACGCTGGCGCTGGTGTGGGAGGCGTCCGCGGACCAGGTGCACGAGGAGCTGGAGCGCGAGCGGCGCCGGGCGCATCGCACCATCGGCGAGCGTCATCCTGGCCATCCGGCGCTCGCCACGGAGCCCGCGGATGACGAGGAGGACGACGACGATGCGCGCGTCGTCTCCCTGGACGGGTGGAAGCGCCGGGGACGGGGCCGGCGGCGGCGCAGCCGGGTGGATGCAAAGGGGCGGCGTGGGGCCGCGCGGGGTCGGGGGCGGGCTGCGTAGGGAATAGGGAACAGGGAATAGGGAATAGCCTGCAACGACGAGAGGGGCGGCGCTTCGTGCGCCGCCCCTCTCGTCGTCAGCGCCGATGCGTCAGCGCATGGGGCCGCGGAAGTCGCGGCCGTAGCCGCGATACTCGCGGTCGTACTCGTAGCTGGGCTCGCGCTCCCAGCCCATGGGCAGGCCGCCGCCGCGCCAGGTGCGGCTGCCGCCCTGCGTGCTGTACTGGCGCCAGTACCCCGTGCTGTCGACGATGCGGTCCTCCACGTCGCCGCCAAACGGCATGTAGTTGGTGCGCAGCTGGTTGGGCTCGGGCCGCACGTACTCCATGTTGTACCGCTGCGTGACCCGGTTGGGCAGCGCGGGGTGACCGAAGTACCCGCGGTCGTAGCTGGCGCCCACGTGCCGCACGCGCACGGGCGGCCGCTGCGGCGCCGTTTCGCGGTATCCGCGCAGGCCAAAGTCGTAGCCCCGCGCCGGCCCCCGTCCTCCCTGGC
>NZ_DASURI010000340.1:0-7311 GCF_036280135.1 Longimicrobium sp. | reverse complement strand
ACTCGGCCAGGGCCTGGCTGAAGGCGGCCTCGCTGGGAAAGCGGCCGCGCACGTCGCGGATCTGCTCGTCCACGGCCAGCTGCACCTCCGTGTCGGACACTTCCAGGCCGGCGGCCCGGGCGCCCTCGATGAGCAGCAGGTCGTTCACGCGGTCCTGCACGGCCTGCTGGATGAAGCGGTCCAGCTCCGGCCCCTCCGTGGGCACCTGCTCGCCCTGGGCCCGGGCCTGCTCCAGGTACAGGGTCAGGTCGGAGCGCAGCAGCACGGTGTCGCCCACCACGGCCACCACGCCGTCCCACAGCTCCTCGCCGGGCTGCGCGTGGGCGGGCCGGGCCAGCAGGGGCGCGGCGGCGAGGGCGAGCGCCAGGGCGGCGAATGCGGTACGCATGCGGTTCACAGGGAAAACGAGGTCCACTTTTCCGGTCGGCGCCGGCGGCCGCGAACAGTCGGGCCGCCGGCAAGAAAGCGCGCGGGCCGGGGACGGAACGAGCCGTCCCCGGCCGCGCGGGTTATAACCTGTTGCCGGGCCGCGGGTTCCAGGCCGGCGCGGACGCCGTCACGGGGCCTGCTGTCCCTGCGGCGCGGGCGCGGGCTGGGCCGGCTGGGCCTGGGGCTGCGCCTGGCCCTGGGGGGACGGCGCCTGGCCCGGGCGCTGCACGCCCTCGGGCAGGGGCGGCATGCTCCCGGAGGGGCGCTGCGGCGTGCCCGGGCTGGCGGCCGGCTGCGCCGCGCGAATGGCCTTCATCCGGTCCACCACGCGCTGGAACGACTCGTCGTTCACGTCGGCGTCGTACGTGTTCTTGAGGGCGTAGCTCAGCTTGCCCAGGGGGCGGATGGGGCGCATGCCCGCCACCGCCTGCTCCATCAGGTTGCGCACGGCCTCCTGGATGGCGCCGTTGCCGGCCTTGCCCTTGGGGAACTGGCGGCCGGCCAGGCCGGCCGTCTGCAGCAGCTGCTGCACGGCCGCGCGCGTGTCGCGGTTGATGCTGTCGGCCGCGGCGGGGGCCAGGCGGAAGTTGCGCCGGTTGGCCTCGGCCAGCAGCACCTCGCGCAGGGCCTGGTCTTCCAGGAACCCGCGCAGGTCCGCCTCGGGGGCGTTCTTGATCTGCTCCAGCTGCTGCGACTGCGCGCTCTGCATGAGCTCGGCCATCTCGCCGGCCGTGAGCTCGCCGCCGCGGAAGCTCACCAGGGCCCGCGACGCCTCGCCGCCGCGCAGCTCGAAGTTGCCCTCGCTGGCCAGCTTCTTCACGTTCTCCACGGCCTGGGGCTGCACCTGCAGGTTGGACGCCTTCTTGAGCGAGTCCACGTAGTTGCCCACGGCCTCCTGCTGCGCCTGCTGCTGGGCCTGCATGTGGAACGCCTGGCGGTTCTCGCCCAGGGGCGTCTGCCGGCGGTCTTCGACCTTGATGATGTGGTAGCCGAACGGCGTCTCCACCACGGGGCTCACCTGGCCGGGCTGCAGCTTGAAGGCGGCCTCCTCGAACTGGGCCACCATGCGGCCGCGGCCAAACCAGTCCAGGTCGCCGCCGCGCTCCTTGCCGCCGGGCTCCTCGGTGAACTGGCGGGCCAGGGTGGCGAAGTCCTCACCGGCCGCGGCGCGGGCGCGGATCTGCTCGGCGCGCTGCATGACCTCCTGGCGCTGCGCGGGCGTGGGCTCGGCCTGCCCATTGCCGGCGGGGCGCAGCAGGATGTGGCGGGCGCGCACCTCCACGCCGGGGCCCTTGGTGTTCCACAGCTGCTCCAGCTCGGCGTCCGTGAAGCTGGTGTCCGCGGTCACGGCCTGCGACAGGAACCGGAAGACGGTCTGGTCCTCGCGCTGGTCCTCGGCAACCTTGTCCAGGTCCAGCACGGCGAGCGTGCTGTCCTCGGCGACGGCGGTGGCCAGCAGGGTGTAGTCCACCCACAGTTCGGCCAGGGCGCGAACCACCTGCGGATCCTCGGGGATCTGCGGGTTGTTGGCCAGGATCTGCGCGGCGTCCTCGACGCTCAGCTCCTTGCCCGCGGCCTTGGCCACGACGTCCGTATGCGAAGTCATGGCGCTGCCAAAGCCGTCGCACGCCGCGAGGGCGAGCGGAGCGGCGATCAGCGCCCACCGGGACAACTTCATCACGTTCTCCAGACCGGGTTGATGGGGTATTCGGCGCCGGGCGGGAGAGGGCCCGGCGCACCGTGGAAACACGAGGGAAACTCGCGGTGCTGCTGCTACGGAAAGGTACGGAATCGCGCTGATACCCGACAGTGATCGGGAAGTGCCGGGTTGTGAGTGACAAGTTCCAAGTGCCTAGTTCCAAGTGCCTAGTTCCAAGTCGATCAAGCCGAGTCTGTCGCGAACGCGTCAGTTCACTTGGCACTTGGTACTTGTCACTTGGTACTTCTTCCCCTATGCCGCCCGCGCGGGGTCCGCCGCCAGGTCCCGCAGGGCCGAGACGAGCGTATTCAGGATGGGCTCCGTGCCGTGGCGCGTAAGCGTCAGCGACAGGGGCAGCGCGCGGCGCACCTCCACGCCGAACTGCCACGCCTGCAGGGCCTTTTGCAGCGCCTGCATCCGCGGCACCACGCCCTGGCGAAAGTTCATCCGCACGTCCCACGGACGCACCAGGATGCGCTCGATCCCCAGCTCGCCGCCCAGCAGGCGCAGCGCCGCCGTCCCCAGCAGCGTCTCCACCTCCTCGGGCGGCGCGCCAAAGCGGTCGCGCAGCTCGCGCCGTACGGCATCGATCCCCGCCAGCGACTCCTCGCGGCTCAGGCGACGGTAGAAGTGGAGCTTTTGCGCCTCGTCCGGGATGTAGCTGTCCGGGATGAGTGCCGTGCCGTCCACCGACACCTCGGCCAGCGACTTGGCCGGCGTCTTTCCGTCGCCCTTCATCTGCTTGATGGTGTCTTCCAGCAGACGGAGGTACGTGTCCAGGCCCACGGCGTGCACGAAGCCGGACTGCTGCTGGCCCAGGATGTTGCCCGCGCCCCGCAGCTCCAGGTCCTTGAGGGCAATGCGGTAGCCGCTGCCCAACTCCGTGTAGTGCTCCAGCACCCGCAGCCGCTTCTCGGCGTCCTCCTGGATCTCGTCCGGGACGAGCAGGTAGCAGTATGCGCGGTGGTGGCTGCGTCCCACGCGGCCGCGGATCTGGTACAGCTGGCTCAGGCCGAAGTGGTCCGCGCGGTTGACGATGAGCGTGTTGGCGCGGGGCACGTCCAGGCCGCTCTCGATGATGGCCGTGGCGCACAGGATGTCCGTCTCGCCCTCGATGAAGTGCGTCATCACCTCCTCGAGCTCCTTCTCGCGCATCTGCCCGTGCGCCACGCCGATGGTGGCGTCGGGGACGAGCTTTTGCACCTTTTGCGCGACGGCGCCGATGGTCTCCACCCGGTTGTGGACAAAGAACACCTGCCCCCCGCGGTCCAGCTCGCGGCGGATGGCGTCCTCCAGGATGGCGTCCGTCCACGGCAGCACGTGGGTGATGACGGGCTGCCGGTCGCGGGGCGGCGTCTGGATGAGCGTCATGTCGCGCAGCCCCAGCAGGGAGAAGTGCAGGGTGCGCGGGATGGGCGTGGCCGTGAGCGTCAGCACGTCCACCGTCCGCCGCAGCTGCTTGAGCACTTCCTTGTGCTTGACGCCAAAGCGCTGCTCCTCGTCCACCACCATCAGCCCCAGGTCGTGGAACTTGACGTCGGACGAGAGCAGGCGGTGGGTGGCGATGACGATGTCCACGTCGCCGGACGCCAGCCGCTCGATGACCTGCGCCGCCTCCTTGGGGGTGCGAAAGCGGCTGAGCGCCTCGATCTTGACGGGGAAGTCCGCCAGCCGCTCGCTGAACGTGTGCAGGTGCTGCTCGGCCAGGATGGTGGTGGGCACGAGCACGGCCACCTGCTTGCCCTCCTGCACGGCCTTGAAGGCGGCGCGGATGGCGACCTCCGTCTTGCCGTAGCCCACGTCGCCGCAGATCAGGCGGTCCATGGGGCGCGGCGACTCCATGTCGCGCTTTACGTCGTCCGTGGCCTGCCGCTGGTCGGGCGTGTCCTCGAAGAGGAAGGCGCTTTCCATCTCCCGCTGCCAGCGCGTGTCGGGCGCGAACTGGTAGCCCTTCTCGGCCTGCCGCGCCGCGTACAGCTCCAGCAGCTCGGCCGTCATCTCCTGGATGGCCTTCTGCGTCTTGCCCTTGGCGCGCGACCAGTCCTTGCCGCCAATGCGGTGCACCTTGGGCGGCGGCGCGTCGTCCCCGCCGTCGCTGTCGGTGACGTAGCGCTCGATGAGGTCCACGCGGTGCACGGGCACGCGCAGCAGCTCGCCGCCGGCGTACTCGATCACCAGCGTCTCGAACTCCTCCTCGCCCACGCGGACCCGCTCCATCCGCCGGAACTGGCCGATGCCGTGGTCCATGTGCACCACGTAGTCGCCCGGCTTGAGCGCGGCCACGCTCTCCAGCGCCGCGCCCCCGCGGAACCGGCGGCGGCGGCGGATGCGGCGCGAGCGGCGAAAGATCTCGTGGTCCGTGAGGACGCGGAACGGGGGCTCGCCGTCCGCCAGGAAAAAGCCGCCCGTGAGCGAGCCGATCCCCAGCTCCACGGTCCGCGCCACCTTGAGCTCGTCCAGCAGCTCCTGCAGGCGCTCCAGCTGCCCCTGGTTGTCGCAGAGGATGAGCGTGCGCTCGCCCCGCGCCGCCGCGCCCTTGAGCACCTCGCCCAGGCGGCCCATGTCGCGGTCGATGGGCTCCGGCGGCAGCGCGCGGAACCGCGCCGTGTGCGTGGGGACCTGCGACCCGGCGTCCTCGATGAACAGCTGGGGGAACGACGCGAGCCGCCCCTCCGCGTCCGCCGGAGGGAAGAAGAGGCGCGCGGGCGGCTCGGGCCGGGTGCCGCGCTTGGCCTCCGCCTCGTGCAGGCGCTGCACCTCGGCCCACGTGCGCTCCAGCTCCTGCCGTGTGTGCCCGCCGTGGAGGTGGACGACGACGGTGTCCTCGGGCACGTAGTCCAGCAGAGACCGCCGCTCGCCGTCGGACGCGGCAGACTCCGCGGAATCGGCGGACGTGGCGCGTCCGGCGGAGGATACGCCGTCGGCGGCCTTGAGATCGACCGGGAGGAGCTGGAGGTGGTCTACGGCGCGGACGGAGAGCTGAGAAAGGATGTCGAAGAAGCGGATGGACTCCACCTCGTCGCCCAGCATCTCGATGCGGGCCGGCTCCGGCGTGCCGAAGCCGAACACGTCCACGATGCCGCCGCGCAGGGCGAACTGGCCCACCTCCTCCACCGTGGCCACGCGCTCGAAGCCCATCTCCTCCAGGCGGGCGGAGAGCTCGGGGAGCTTGAGGACGTCGCCCTGCCGGATCTCCAGCCGCAGGTCGCGCAGGCCGTCCACGGCGGGGCTGAGCTCCTGCATGGCCCGCGCGGTGGTCACCATCAGCCGGGCGCGGCCGCTGAGCAGCGCCTCGAGCGCCTCGACCCGCGCGCCGCCGATCTCCAGGTGCGGCTCGCCCTCCTCGTACGGCAGCGACTCGCGCTGGGGGTAGAGAAAGACGCCGGACTCGCCCAGCATGGCCTCCAGGTCGCACGTGGCCTGCTCGGCGTCCTCGGGGCCGCCGGCCACCACGAGCCAGATGCGCTCGGGCCGGGCGCGGTGCAGCGCGGCCAGCAGCGTCATGGGCGACGCGCCGGCCAGGCCGGTGGCCATGGCCCGCTCACCCGCGCGCGGAAGCGCCGCCGCCAGCGCGCGGAACGCGGGCACGGTCTGAAAGCTGTCGATCAGCAGGGGATGGGGCACGGCTCCGACTTCAATCCATTCCCCGGACCGTTGCGGCGGCCGGCGATCTCGTGGTGGTGCGGCGTGGGTCGGGATTCGGGACAATCTCGCAAGTTACGGTGCGGGAGGGCCGCCGGTCAACGGTGGGCCCTCACCCCGCTCGTTCCTCGCGTCCCTCTCCCGCGAACGGCGCGGGAGAGGGGGCAGACTTCGAACGGGTTTCCGGCACGTGGCGGACACCGCGCGGAAGCGCTGCCGGCGCGATCCGTTCCACGCGCGGCGAAGTTCTCCCTTCCCCCACGCTGTTTGTGGGGGAAGGGTCGGGGATGGGGGGCGCCCGGCGTTCCGCTGGGTGCAGCCTCATCCACGCGGACCCGCATCCCCTCCGTCCAGTTTTCGTCGCAGCTCCGCGGGTATCGCGAGTGCCTGCAACGCGCCCGGTGTCCTCCGGCGTCCCGATATTGAGAACACCCGTCCACGAAGGGGGACGAAGGCAAAAATCCAGCAGGGCCTGGAACCTTGCTAAGTTTTTGCGGCACATGCATCTTACGTTTCAGCGGCCCGCCGGAACGGCGATTGCCCTGCCCTTGGGCGGAACCCCGCTGCACCCCGGAGACAATCCAATGCGCAACACCATCTTCGCGGGCCTTGCCCTCTCTGCCCTGGCGGTCGCGGTACCGGCCGCCGCGGCACCCGCACCGGCCCTCCTGCTCCCGGAGCCGGCCTCCGCAACCCTCGCCCGGCTGGCGCCCACGGCGCAGCAGCAGGGCGGCGTACGGGTGTGGATGGACGGCGCCCGCGACGTGTACCAGCCCGGCGAGCGCATGCGCGTGCGCGTACGCACCGACCGGGACGGGTACCTCGCCGTGTTCATGATCGACACCAACGGCGACGTCGACATCATCTACCCCCGCTCGCCCAACGAGGACGGGTGGATCGAGGGCGGCCGCACCCTCACCCTGGGCTCGCGCTCGTACGACTACCTGCACGTGCGGGGCGGCTACGGCATGGGCTACGTCATGGCGGTCACGCTGGACGAGCCCCTGGAGCTGTGGCGCGTGCAGGACCTGTACGGCGCGCGGCAGGCCGGCTGGGACAACAACCGCACCATCTATGGCGATCCGTTCTACGCCATGGACGAGATCACCCGGGCCATCGTGCCCGAGGGGTGGTACGGCTACGAGTCGGTGGACTACTACACGTTCCACGTGGGCCGCCGCTACCGCTACCCGCGCTACGCCTGCTACGACGGCTTTGGCGACTGGTACTACTCGCGCTCCGTGTACTGGGACGACTGCGACCGCATCCGCGTTTTGCTCGTGCGCTACCCGTGGTACTATGATACCTATCGGTGGCGGGGCAGCCGGCGGGTGTACTACCAGCCGTACTACCGCAACGTGCCCGTGCGCAACCGCCCGCTGCACGGCTACAAGGAGCGCACGGACGGCATCGCGCCCCCGGCGCGGACCACGTCGTCGCAGCGTCCCTCCACGCGGCGCCCCGAGGGGTCGGCCGGCGCGGGCGACGCGGTGCGGCGGGCCGGCCCCAACGGCCGGCGCCCGGAGCCGCGCGGCGGCATC
>NZ_DASURI010000339.1:0-8455 GCF_036280135.1 Longimicrobium sp. | reverse complement strand
GGGGCGAGCCTCGCGCATGGCCGCAGTTCTCCCCCTCCCCCGCGAAGCGGGGGCAGGGGGCCGGGGGGAGGGGGCCCTCCGCGGGCGAGAGACACTCCGCCACCGTGCACGAGCCCGGCGCCAACGACGCAGTTCACGGCGCGTTGATGACGATGCGCCGAAGCACATAAACACGGCCCCGGCGAGAAAGCTCGCCGGGGCCGTGTTGCATCTGCGCGATCCACCGATCCGCCGACCGGCGGTCAGTCGGGCCAGGCGGGGCCGCAGCCACTGTTCTGGAAGGTGTCGCTGATGTTCAGCAGCTTCCACTGCCCCTCGCGGCGCACCAGGTGAAACGCGTCGAAGCCGCAGTGCGACACCGTGTTGTCCGGCCGCCGCACCTGGTACTCGGCCCAGACGGTGGCCAGGTCGCCGCTCACCTGCACCACCGGGTTGCGGATGGGCTCGTCGATCCCCGGCTGGCCCGGCTGCGTGACCGCGCGGATGAACTCCGGCGCCGTCATCACCACCACGCGCGTTCCACCCTCGCGGCGCGGCCGGATGAGCGTCATCCGCGTGAGCGAGTCCACGTGCACGTTCATGGCCGCCGTGTCGCGCATCCGCAGCGCGTTCATGAAGCTCTGCAGCGTGGCCAGCACCGCCTCGCGCTCCTGCGCCGACGTCTCGCGCGGAGGCCCGGCCGGCGCGGCGGACGGGGCGGGCGAGGTCTGCGCCTGGCAGGCGACGGCCAGCGGAAGGGCCAGGAGTACCGCGAAAAGTCTGCGCATGTGCGTGCGGGTGCGGAGAGATGCGGACCCGCGGCCCGGGGATGAGCCGCGGATGACGGATGACGATCATCCCGTCAGAAGCGGGCGAAAACTACGCGGAACCGGCGCCGGCCGCCAAGGGGGATGACGCCGCCGGGCACGTTTCGCGCAGCCGCGTGTATTTTGCACTCGATGCAAGTTGCACTCAATGCAATCGATCGATGGGGCGTGACGATGACCGAGCCGGGACGGCGGGAGCAGAAGCGGGAAGAGACGCGGCGGCGGCTGATGGGGGCGGCGCAGCGGCTGTTCGCGGAGCAGGGGTTCGACGGGACGAGCGTGGACGAGATCGCGGCCGCGGCCGGCGTTTCGCGCCGCACGTTCTTTCACTACTTCGACTCCAAGGAAGACGTCATCTTCTCGCGCCACGCGGAGTTCGAGCGGACGCTGCTCCAGGCGCTCCGCGACGCCCCGCCCGCGGAGCCGCTGCTGCGCGTGGCCGAGCAGGCCATCGCCGCCGCGCTTGGCTCGTTCGACGCGGAAGAGGCGCGGCTCATCGAGCGGCTCAAGCGCGACACGCCTGCCCTGCGCGAGCGCGCGCACGGCAAGTACGAGCGGCTGGAGCGCGCCATCGCCGGCGCGCTGGCGGAGCGGGCGGGCACGAGCGCGGACGACCTGCGCGCGCGCCTGGACGCCATGGTCGTCACGGGCGTGCTGCGCGTGGGCGCGGAGGGCTGGCTGCGCGCGTCCGCGGCCGGCGAGCCCATCGCCGACTACGTGCGGCAGGTGGTGAGCACGCTGGACGCCGGGCTGGGGGTGGCGCCGGCGCATACGAGCGGATCAACGGACTGACAAGGGACGTATGCCTGCATACTGGACGATCGTGGCGTTCCTGCTGGCGTGGAACGCCGTGCCGTGGATGGTGATCGGATCGCTGTTCTCGCCCGTGGTGCCGGGCGGATGGCGGGCCGTCCTCGTCGTGGCCCTGGTGCTGTTCCTTCCCGTGATGGTGATTGCCGGCAACCTGGGCGGCGACGCGTATCCGTCCGCCACCACGCGGCTGTGGCTGTACCGGCCGGCGTGGTACACGCAGCTCTTTCTGCCCCTCATCGCCATCGCGGGTGTCGTGGGGCTGGTCGTGGGTGTCCCCTTCGGCGCGGCGCAGGTATCGGGGCGATGGACGGCGGGCGCCATGGGCGTGCTGCTGCTCGTCCTCGCCGTGTGGGGATACGCGGGCACGCGGCAGCTGGTGGTGCGGCCGCTGGACGTGCGCTTCGCCGGCCTGCCCGCGGCGCTGGAGGGGATGCGCATTGTGCAGCTCTCGGATACCCACGTGGGGCCGCATACCTCGCGGCGGCACCTGGCCCGCGTGGCGGACGCGGTGCGGGACGCGCGGCCGGACCTCGTCGTCCTCACGGGCGACCAGGTGGATGACTTCGCGCGCGACGTGGAGCCGCTGGGCCGCGCGTTCGGCGGGCTTTCGGCGCCGCTGGGCGTGTACGCCATTGCGGGAAACCACGACGTGTACGCCGGCTGGCCGGCCGTGCGGCGCGGGATGGAGGGACTGGGCTGGACCGTGCTCGTGAACGAGGCCATGCCCGTGGAGCGCAACGGCACGCGCTTCTGGATCGCCGGCACGGGCGACCCGGCGGGCGGGCGGCCCGGCCAGGGCCCCGTGGCCCCGGACGTGGAGCGGACGATGACGGCCATCCCGCCGGACGCGTTCTCGCTCGTCCTGGCGCACAACCCCGCGCTCTGGCCCGCGCTGGCCCAACGTGGCGCCAACCTCACGCTCAGCGGCCACACGCATTACGGCCAGCTCGCCATCCCGCGGCTGGGGTGGAGCGTGGCGTCGGCCTTCCTGGACCTGGCCATGGGCGTGCACCGCCGGGACGATTCCGTGCTCTACATCAACCCGGGCACGAACTTCTGGGGGATCCCCTTCCGCATCGGCGCGCTGCCGGAGGTCACGGTGGTTACGCTGCACGGCAGCCCCGTGGTCCCCGCCCACGAAGGCGCCCACGCCGGGAGCACGAGCGCCGCGCCCTGACGGCGCCTTTCACACGTGGCGGATGATGAACGAGGGCCGGAGCGTGATTGCTCCGGCCCTCGTTTCGTCCTGGCGCCGTCAGGGCGTCACGCCACGCACGGGGACGAGCGGGTGTCCGCCTGGATGGGCTCCGTCTGCGTGTTCCACAGGATGGACGCGGCGAGCGCGGCATCGGCCGCGAACGCCTCCGCGATCTCCGGCTGCATCTCCGTCGTTTCGACGTGCAGGTTTTCCAGGTCCAGGTTCAGCCGCATGGGATTGCTCCGCGTTGAGGATGGGTGGAGCGACGGGCCTCGGCCCGCGCTCCGGGTTCGTGAGACCGGATCAGGCCACGCACGGCGACGAGTTGGTGTTCGGCCGCTCGATGGGGCGCGTCTGCGTGTTGTACAGCACCGACGCCACGGCCGCGCCGTCGCCGCCGAACTGCACCGCGTCCGCGTACTCCGGCTGCATCACGGTCGTCTCCACGTGCAGCGCTTCCAGGTCGAGATTCAGCATGGGTCACCTCCAGAGTTCAGGTGCAGTAAATCGTGTCCGAAAAGGATGCACAAGAGGACCGTGGCCTGTCAACCCCTCGCCCTCCGTGACGCCGATGTGGAGCGATCAGCGCCGCGTTGGGTCCGGCAGCCAGGTGATCGCCATCTCCGCGCGGATGTCGCCCGTGTCACCGCCGTCGGCGGCCCGCTCAAACGCGAGCTGGCGAACGAGCGCGGTGCTCGCCGCGACCAGCTCCGGGCGCGGTGCCTCGTCGCGCCGGCGCGTGCCGACCACGCGGATGGACGACGCGTCCACGGCGCCGCCGGGCTGGATGGCGAAGTGCAGCATCACCGTCCCCCCGATCCCCGCCTCCTCCAGCGCGGGCGGATACAGGCCCTTCGCCACCTGGAGGATGCGCGCCAGTTCATCCCGGGGATGGGGCGGAAAGCCGGGCCGTGACAGGCTCCACACCTGCACCCGCAGGTCCAGCCCCTCGCGCGGCGCCTCGGGGGCAGGGCGGGCGGCAAGGCAGGCCGTCAGCACCAGCGCGGCGGCAACGGCGGTGGCGGCGCTGGCGCGCGTGCGCCAGCTGCGGGGTCGTGGCGTGAGCATCAGCCTGATCCTCCTCTCCAGGGATGAATGGGACGCGCCCAGGGAGGCGACCACCAGCCGGTGAGGTGCGCCCTGCCCCGCCACGTCCAGGAGCAGCCGCCCGTACGCGCGCGCATCCGCGCCGCCGCCGAGCACCCGCGTGTCGCAATCGATCTCCACGGCACCGCGCAGCCGCCACACCTGCCACCAGACCGCCGGGTTCCACGGCAGCGCCGCGGCCACCAGCAGCGCGCCCAGCAGCAGGCGCGGGTCACCCGCGCGCAGGTGCTCCGTCTCGTGCGCCAGCACCAGCGCCCGCTGCGCCGGACCGCCCTCCACGATCCACTCCGGCAGCACGATGCGGGGGCGCACGAATCCCGTGACCGCCGGCCCGGCGTCCGGCGCCACCCACACGCCCACGCCGTCCACCGTCCGCCGGCGCCACCCGCGCGCGCGGCGCCGCAGCGTCAGCCCCGAGCCGAGGAGCGCGAGCAGCACGGCCGCGGAGGCGACGGCCCAGCCCGCGCGCAGCACGTCGTCCAGCCCGGCGCCCCATCGCGGCACCACCGCGCCGGGGTCCATCCGCCACGCGACCGCGCCCGTCGCGGAGGCCGCGTAGGGTACGCCGGACGGCGCGGCAATCGGCCCGCCCGCGCCAGGCAGCGCGGGGACGATCGCCGCGAGCGCGGGAACGAGCAGCGATCCCGCGAGCGCGCCCGCCCACAATCCGCGCACGGGCCCGCCCCGCAGGCGCACCACGCGCTCCAGCACGAGCGCCGCGAGCCCCAGCAGGAGCGCGACCGCCGTGGCGTAGGCCATCCACGGCAGGATCATGGCTCCTCCCCGGGCTGCTGATCGTCCAGCATCTCGCGAAGGCGCCGGATCTCGGCCGCCGACAGCTTTCCGCGGGAGACTAGGTGCGTGAGCAGCAGCGCGTGCGAGCCGTGAAAGAGCTTGCGCGTCAGCCGCTCCAGGGCGCTCTCTCGCGCTGCCTGCCGCTCGATGGCGGGAAGGTAGCGATGCGCGCGGCCCTCCTCCTCGTGCGTGACGTAGCCTTTCTCCTCCAGGCGCCGCAGCACGGTAAGGACGGTGGTGTACGCCATCTCGTCCTTCAGCGCGTCACGCACCTCCGCCACCGTGGCCGAGCCGCGCGCCCACAGCACCTCCATCACCTCCAGCTCCCGGTCGTACAGCACGATCTCCATGGCGTCCCCCATCGCGTGATCAACTAGCGCGATAGTAGAATAGGCGACAAGGCTCCCTCCTGTCAACTACCACGATCGTAGATGAGGTGATGCGCCGAGACGGGCGGGAATTGTCAACTTGCGCGCATCGGGCCGAGACGCGCCGCGAGGCGTATCCGCCCATTGCCTTCCATCAGGTTGGAGTGCGTTACGGCCGCAGCGTCTGCCGATAGAGGCCGAGGAGCGTCTCCCAGTGACGGGCCTCCGCCGCGTCGTCGTGCGCGGGCGTGTCGCGCGGGACGAACCCGTGCCGCGCGTCGTACGTGGTGACGACGTGGTCCACGCCCGCATCCGCCAGGGCCTGCTCCAGCCGGGCCTTTTGCGCGTCATCGAAGTTGGCGTCCTCGATGGCGCCGGCCACGTACACGCGCGCCCTGATCCGCGGCGCCAGCGCGTGCGGGCTGTCCGGCGCGTCCGTGGCCACGCCGCCCGCGTGGTACGCCGCCGCCGCGGCAATGCGCTCGCCGAAGTGGCCCGCCGCGTACAGCGCCAGCCGGCCGCCCATGCAGTAGCCCGTGACGCCGATGGGCGCGTCGCGCACGCGCGGCTCCGCGGCCAGGTGCGCCAGCAGCGCCTCCGTGTCGCGCATGACGTTGGCCGCGCTGGCGGACGGCATCACGCGCGTGAACAGGTCCTGGCGCGCCGCGGGATCGCTGAAGACCTTTGGCCCCAGGCTGGAGTCGAACTCCACGCGGTAGAACAGGTCCGGGAGCAGCACGTAGTATCCGTCTCGGGCGATGCGCTCGGCGATGTACGTCATGGCGGGGCGGATGCCCATGGCGTCCATGTAGACGATCACGCCTGGCCAGGGCCCGCTTCCCTCCGGGTGAAAGACGTGCGTGGGGCAGCGGCCGTCGGCCGTTTCGATCAGCAGCTCGGTGGGCGGCATGGGATTTCTGGATCGTGGCGGATGAGCGCGCGGGCGACAAACACGCTGCACGGCGCGCACCAGCACGGACGCAGCTTCGCATCACGGCACGGTTCCCGCCGCAGGGCCGGCGCATCTGCATCATCACCGAATCACGCGGCGTCGCGTTACGGGTAGAATCAGGGAGACGGATCGATCGATGACGACGGAGCACACGACCTCGCGCCGACCGCGCGTGATCTGCCACATGATGACGTCCACGGACGGGCGCATCGTCGTGGACCGCTGGCCCGTCAGCGACGAGGGGCGGCGGCAGTACGAGCAGGTGCACGCCGGCTACGACCCCGACGCGTGGATCTGCGGCCGCGTGACCATGGAGCCGTTCGCCGGCGGGCTGCGTGCGGAGGACGAGGTCGCGCGGCAGCATTCCGGCGGCCCCCGCGAGGACTTTCGCGCGCCGGGCGAGTTCGACTCGTTCGCGTTCGCCATCGACGCCAGCGGGCGGCTGGCGTGGGAGAGCAGCGACATCGACGGCGATCACGTGGTGGCCGTCCTCTCCGAGCGCGTGTCGGACGCGTACCTGGCGTTCCTGCGCGAGCGCGGCGTGTCGTACATCCTGGCGGGCGCGCGCGACGTGGACCTGCCGCGCGCGCTGGAGCGCATCGGCGCGGAGTACGGCATCCGCACGCTCATGCTGGAGGGCGGCGGGCGCATCAACGGCGGCTTTTTGCGCGACGGGCTGATCGACGAGGTGAGCCTGCTGATCGCCCCCGTGGCGGATGGGCGCGTGGGCACCCCCGCACTCTTCGACGACGAGGGCGAGGTCACGCCGCGCCGGCTGCACCTGGAGAGCGTGGAGCGCCGCGCGGACGACTTCGTCTGGCTGCGCTACCGCGTGGACTCCGCCGACGCGCCCACCTCCTGACCGCCGACCGACGCCCCGTGCCATCCGACGCTTCCGCCGTCCTCGTCCGCCCCGCCGCGCCCGCGGACCTGCCCGCGCTGGGCCGCCTGGGCGCGCTGCTGGTGCGCGTGCACCACGCGTTCGATCCGCAGCGATTCATCGCCGCCACGCCCGAGACGGACCGCCTGTACGCCGCGTTCCTGGGCTCGCAGCTGCGGGAGCCGAACGTCGTCGTGCTCGTGGCGGAGCGGGATGGCGCGGTGGTGGGCTACACGTACGCCGGCGTGGAGGGGCACGACTACATGGCGCTGCGTGGGCCGGCGGGCGCGCTGTACGACGTGGTGGTGGATCCGGATCACCGCGGGCAGGGCGTGGGGCGGATGCTGCTGGATGCGACGATCGCGGCGCTGGAGGCACGTGGCGCGCCTCGCGTGGTGCTTTCCACGGCGGAGCGCAACGAGCCGGCGCAGCGCCTGTTTGCCCGCGCCGGCTTTCGCCGCACGATGATCGAGATGACCCGCGAGCTGTAGCGAGCGAGCGCCCCCTCCGGGCTCGCGGAGCTCGCCCACCTCCCCCAAAAACCCCTGGGGGAGGTTGAACTGCGGCTCTCATCGTGAACAGCGCGCGCGGCGCCTGCCGCACACAACCTCTGATCGGCTCGAAGCGTCATCCTGAGGAGCCGCCGCGCAGACTGGGTCCATGCAGGTTCCCTGGCGGCGACGAAGGATCTTGCCCGCGAACCTCTGCGGCTGCCCTGGTGCACCAAATCCGCCCCCGAGTCTCGCACACAAGATCCTTCGGTCGCGCCAAAGCCCTGCGCGCGTTCACGTTACGCGCGGCGCTCCCTCAGGATGACGCTGGCTGGGGCTCCATCGAAAGGCAGGTTTGCCAGCCAGTGTCCCCGCACTTTCGCACTTTCGCACTAAAAGAAGCCCCGGCGGACGCGAAGTCCGCCGGGGCTCTCGTGATCCCGCATTCGGCGCGGGCTCAGTAGATGTACACCGGGGTGCCCAGGGGCACGTTGCGGTACATCCACAGGATGTCGGCCGCGTGCATGCGGATGCAGCCGTGGCTGGCCGCGCTGCCGATGGACGCCGGGTTGTCGGTGCCGTGGAAGTAGTACCCGTCGTACATCTCCAGCTTGGCCACGCCCAGCACGCCCTTGTGCGCCCGCTGTGGGCTGCCCCAGGGCGGGATGATGACGGTGTTGCCGCTCACCGGCACGCGCCCCGCCGGGTACCCCGCCAGCGCGTTGGGCGACGCGTTGCTCATGTCGCGCACGTTCATCCCCCGCTGGCGCGCGTACTCGATGTAGTGCCAGTTGGGCGGAACCCACACCGGGTCCAGCTCCTTGTGAGTGATGGACATGCGCCCGCGCGGCGTGATGAACCGCTTGGTCTGCCCGCCCATCACCAGCGTCTTGCCGCTGCCCACGGCCACCGACGCGCGGTACAGCGTGTCCTTGCCCTGGATGTACAGCATCCGCCGCTCGGCCAGGCTCACCACGATGTACGGCTTGCCCGCGGGGGCCAGCTCCTCTTCCTTGGCGGCCAGCTGGCGCTCCTTCTCCTCCTC
>NZ_DASURI010000338.1:0-6149 GCF_036280135.1 Longimicrobium sp. | reverse complement strand
TTTTCCTGAGGGGCCCTCGCGAACTCCACCGTGCACCGAGGCGTGTGGCCCCGAAGGATCTTCCCGCCCCGGCAAGGACCCGATCCAGTCGCGAAATCCCTGCCCCGCGAAGGAGATCCTTCGGTCGCGCCCGCAGTCTTGTGAGCGGGCAAGTCCTGCGCGGGCGCTCCCTCAGGGAATCAACGCCTGTGCGCAGTGTTTATGCGGATTCGGGATGACGCGCGGAGTCCAGCCCGGAACGGAGACGCGCCCCGTCGCTCGCGAGAGCGGCGCGGCGCGTCGTTCGTCCGGCGGGAACCCTGGATCAGGCCTACTGGCCGCTCTCGGCGCGCAGGCGCTCCTCCTGCTCGCGCAGCTCGGGCGTGAGCGCCTCGCCGAAGTCGGCGGCGTCGAACACCTGGCGGATCTCGATCTCGCTTTCCGTGCCGGGCATGGGGTTGGGCGCGCGCTTCACCCACTCGATGGCCTCCTCCTTCGACTTCACCTGGATGAGCCAGAAGCCCGCGATGAGCTCCTTGGTCTCGGTGAACGGTCCGTCGATCACCGTGCGCGTGTCGCCCGAGAACCGCACGCGGGCACCCTTGGAGCTGGGGTGAAGGCCCTCCCCGGCCAGCAGCACGCCGGCCTTGACCAGCGCCTCGTTGTACCTGCCCATCTCCGCCAGAAGCTCGGTAGGGGGCATGATGCCGGCCTCGGAGTTCTGGTCGGCCTTTACGATGATCATGAACTTCATGGGTCCGTCTCCGTCGAGGGATTCCTGGTTCGGGCCGGGCTGCCGGCCCCCCTTTCGGCGGGCTGATCCTGCCTCTGCCATCCCGACGAACGGCAGGGCGCCGGATCGACACGGCGGGCGTGAAGGGTATCGCCGGGCGTTCGCCGCCGCGAGTGGCCGGCCCCGGGGGATGACGAGCCGCCGCATCATCGCAACGTTTGCGATGCGGGACGGGCGCCGGTTAGCTTTCCCGCCTGGAGAGGGATGAACGCACCCACGGACGAGCCTGGATCCATGCCCATATATCCGCTGAAGCAGGTGGACCCCGCGGCCCCGGCCACGGCGCTGTACGACGAGTGGCTGGACGAGATCCGCCAGCAGCTGGAGGCCGGCGAGGACCGGTGGGAGCTGTGCCGGCGCACGCTCACGGGCCTCTTTTATCCGCACCACGCGGACGTGGATCCCGCGAAGCTGCCGCTGGCCGCGCGGGCCGCGCTGCTGCAGATGGACGCGCGCAACGTCACGCTGGAGCCGGAATACTACGCCGAGGTGGACGAGGCCAGGTTCTACGAACGCAAGCCGCTGCTGTGGATGTGGCAGATGTTCGACCGCAGCCCGCTGGGCGGCAACGTGCACGTGGGCGTGAAGTTCCGCCGGCTGCTGGCGCCGTACATCTTCAAGCGCGTGGGCCGCAACTTCAAGGCGTTCCACTTCGTGGAGTTCAGCTACGGGTACAACCTGGAGGTGGGCGACGACGTGGTGGTGCACCGCAACGTGCTGCTGGACGACCGCGGCGGCATCGTGCTGGGCGACCGCGTGAGCATCAGCGACTACGCCAACATCTACTCGCACACGCACTCCATCGTCGACCAGCGCGACGTGAGCAACCTCAAGACGGTGATCGACGACGGCGTGCGCATCACCTACCACGCCACGGTGCTGGCGGGCACGCACGTGGGCCACGACGGGATGGTGGGCGCCATGGCGCTGGCCACCAAGGACGTGCGGCCGTACCACGTGAACGTGGGCATTCCCGCCAAGTCCGTCCGCGTAAAGCCCAACGCGCCGCCGGAGGTGTACAAGGTGACCCTGCGCAAGGACGGCGAGGCGCCCATGCCCGGCGCGGGCGAGGGCTGAGGGGCCCTCACCCGCTCGCTGTCGCTCGCACCCTCTCCCGCAAACTGCGCGGGAGAGGGTGTATACTTCACACGAGCGACGTGCACCGGGGCCGCCACCGCGCGTCGGCGCGGTTCTCCCCCTCTCCGCGAGGAACGAGCGGGGACGGGGGACGGGGGGAGGGGCGGGTTGCTGCCGGCGCGATGCCCGCTTGGCCCTTGTAAGGAAATTCCCCCTGTCGCAGGGCGGGCGGGGCGCCATATTGCTCCGCGGCGGATGAACGTCCATCGGCATCATCCGCGTGTTCAGATCCCGAACGAGCAGTCCATGAGCGAGCAGATGATCGACGGCACGACGGCGACGGTGCCCGTGGAAGTCACGGATCCCATCAACGCGCAGATCCTGGCCGTCTCCGAAGACCGCGTCCAGGGCTTTCAGGCAGAGCCCTTCCAGGAGATCAGCCGCCTGTCGGGCGTGCCCGTGGAAACCGTGCTGGAGCGCATCCGCGCCATGCTGGCCGCGGGCGTCATCCGCCGCGTGCGGCAGACCATGCTGGCCACCAACCTGGCGCCCGGCGCCCTGGTGGCGTGGAAGGTGTCGCCCGAGCAGCTGGACGCGGCGTTCACCTACATGTTCCGCGAGGACCCGTTCAGCGGGCACGTGGTCATCCGCAGCACGGACGGCGACACGCCCGGCAGCGCGTACCGCCTGTGGACCACGCTCAAGGTGCCGCAGGGATTCTCGCTGGAGAAGCACGCCGAGTACCTGCGCCGCCGCGTGGGCGCCGAGGCGTTCAAGCTGCTGCCCGCCAACGCGCTGTTCACGCTGGGCGTGGGCCACGTGCGCCGGCGCGGCGTGGAGCCCGGCGCCCGCAGCGACGAGCCCGGCGCCATCCAGGACACGGTCGTCGTGGAGCTCACGGACCTGGAGTGGCAGGTGCTGGGGCCGCTCAAGCGCGAGTTCGCCGTGGACGAGATCGTGGACCACCCGTGGGAGGGCCGCGCGGCCGAGGCCGGCGTGTCGCTGGACGTCTTTTTGGCCACGGCGCGCGGGCTCAACGAGCGCGGCGTGGTGGGCCGGTTCAGCACGTTCCTGGAGCACGTAAAGCCGTCGGCGGCGGGCACGCGCGTCACGCGGTACAACGCGCTGTTCCACTGGAAGGTGCCGCCGGGCAAGGAGATGGACGCCGGCCGCGAAGTAGGCCGTCACTACGTCATGACGCACGCCTACTGGCGCGAGGGCGGGCCGGAGTTCGCCGGCGTGAACATCATGGGCGTGGCGCACGGGACGGAAAAGGAAGCCGTGCTGGCCCACAAGGCGGCCATCGACCAGCACCTGGAAGAGGCGGGGATCCCCGTCAGCTACACCAACGTGTTCTGGGGCGGCCGCAGCGAGATCAAGCCGTCGGAGATCCTGCCGTCCGCGTACCGCGCGTGGTGCGCCCGCGAGGGCATCGACCCCGAGACCATGCGCGGCTGATCGGGCTGGGTGGATGGAATACGGCGGCCCGGGGCATCATTCGCCCCGGGCCGCCGTCTTTGCATGCGTGGTGTTACAGGATTGGCGCGTTTCTGCCCTGTCCCTCCGCCGTTCGCTCCGGTGAATGTCACGATGCGCGCGAGGGCGTGTCAAAAATCGGCCGGGTGGTCGCAATCTGCACAAAGCGCACTTGATTTATTGCAGACGCGCGTACAGTTTTCCCGCCATGTCACTGATGCTGAACGAAAAGCAGGCGGATCTGCTCCGGTTTTTGAACCGGCAGACGGGACCGGTGTCGTCCGCGGACCTGGACGGGCGCGTGGTTCGCGCGCTCAAGTCGCGCGCCTGCATCAAGGAAGTGCGCTCCGGCTGGATCGAGGTGACGGAGGAAGGCCGCGCGGCGCTGGAAAGCAAGCCGCAGCGCCGCCGCCGGGGCCGCCGGCCCAACGTGGAAAAGTCGCAGGGCCATGCCCGCGCGCAGGCCATCCGCCGCGCCATCGAGGCGCTGGAGCGGGCCCTGCCCAAGGAGGCCGAGGTGGCGGTAGGCAACATCTTCGCCTACGCCGACGACGTGGTGGACGGCTTTCGCAAGTACGCGCGCAACTTGGAGCGCAGGAAAGACTGACGCGCGTCAGGGAGAAAGAAGAGAGGCGGGACGGGCATCGAGCCCCGTCCCGCCTCTTCTGCATTCCGTCTGCTGATCAGAAGCTCTGGCTGGATTCGCGCGTGTTGCATGGCCCCGCGCGAGCGCCCCCTCCGGGCTCGCGGAGCTCGCCCACCTCCCCCAAAAACCCTGGGGGAGGTTGAACTGCCGCCGTCAAAGCTTCGGATTCACCATCAGTGCAGTTTCGGTACTCTGGGCCCTCTGCGGCTCTGCGTGAGGAAAGCCGTTTGTAGTCATTCCGCGTCCTGCGTCCACTCGGTCAGCCGGTGGAGGAGCGCGTCGATGCGGGTACGCAGGTCCAGGTCCGTCACGTGCTCCGCCGCGGCGCGCAGGTACGACACCAGCAGGCCGATCTCGCCCTGGGCCAGCTCGCGCGCAAAGAGCAGCGGGTTGAGCCCCAGGTCGCCGGCGGCCGTCTCGATGGCGCGCTCGGCCAGCTCGCACAGCTCGTCCGTGTCGCCGCCGCCCAGCGCGGCCTCGTCGGCGGGGGGCAGCATCACTCGGGCGACGCGCCGGCGCGGGGCACGGCGTTCATCATCCCCGCGAAGGTGCCCGTGAGCAGCACGCGCCACTGGCCGTTGGACTGCTTGACGGGCGCCACCTGCACCTGGTCCACGCTCATGGCGCCCACTTCCATCCGCATGCGGTAGACGACGTGCGCCAGGCTGTCGCCCTCCATCACGTGGCCCAGCACGGTGGTCTGCGCGCCGGACAGCACCTCGCGCATCTCGGGCTTGTCCAGCTGCCAGCGCAGCAGCCGCTCAAAGAGCTGCGCGGGCGTAAGGCGGTTGAACTCCTCCATGCTCTGCACGCCGAACATCTCGCGCAGCTGTCCGTCGTCGCCCTCCGTGCCCACGAGGGCGACCATGCCCGACATCATCTCCTGCAGGTCCGTGAGCGCGTCGGGGTGCATGAGCGCCACGTTGGCCGCGTAGTCGCCGCGGACGAACGTGTCGAAGTACTGCTGCACCACCTGCTCCGGCGTGTCCTGCGCCCGCAGCCCCGGCGCGAACGCCAGCAGCGCCACCAGCAGCGCGGGCAGGGCCCGCAGCATCTTTCTCATCCCGTTGCCTCTCCTGTGGATCGGATGTCCTTCAACGCGCAGCCCTGAAACCCCGCCGGACCGGTGGATGTTCATCCGCCGCACGCCGTTCCGTACCTTCGTACCCCGTACCCTCGCACCGCCGTTCAGCGGGCCGGACGGCGGAACTCGGCGTCCGCGGCCCACGTGGGCAGGGCGTCGCCGTTCGCCAGCTCCACGGCGAAGTCCAGCACCAGCTCCGCCAGCTGCGCGGCGCCCGCCAGGTCAAAGTCCGGGCGGTACTCGTCGCAGGGCTGGTGGTAGCAGCGCGACGTGTACGCCTCTTCCTGCTGCGCGCCCCACTCCGCCGGCCGCCCCTCGTACTGCGTGCCCGCGGCGATGCTGACGGACGGCACGCCCGCCTTGGCAAAGCTGAAGTGGTCCGAGCGGTAGAAGTAGCCGCGCTCCGGGTGCTCGTCCGGCGACGTGCGCCAGCCGCGCGGCGCGATCATCCGCGCGAACTGCGCGCCCAGCGAGCTCTTGTTCTCGCCCAGCAGGCGAAAGTCCGTCGCGCGGCCCAGCAGGTTGCCGCCGTCCAGGTTCAGGTTGGCGACGATGCCGGTGATGGGCACAGTGGGGTTCAGCGCGAAGTACTCGGAGCCCAGCAGCCCCGACTCCTCGCCCGTCACGTAGACGAACAGCAGCGACCGCTTGGGCCGGGGCCCCTGCGCGGCCACGCGGGCGATCGCCAGCAGGTCGGCGATGCCGGACGCGTTGTCCAGCGCGCCGTTGTAGATGCTGTCGCCGTTCACCGCTGGACCGATGCCTAGGTGGTCCCAGTGCCCGCTGAGCGCCACGTACTCGTTGGCCAGCGCGGGGTCGGAGCCGCGCACGACGCCCACGACGTTCTCCGACTCCAGGTGCTGCACGGTGTTGCTGAAGGCCGCGTCCAGCGTGATGCCCGTGGCCACGGGGCGAAAGTCGCGGCGCTCGGCGCGGCGGCGCAGGTCCGCAAGGTTCAGCCCGGCCTGGGAAAGCAGCGCGGTGGCGGCGCTGTCCGTGATCCACCCGCGCACGCCCAGCGGCGCCGGCAGGCTGGGGCTGCGGGGAAGCATGCGCTGCTCCTTGGCCCACGAGCCCACGACGGTGTGCCAGGG
>NZ_DASURI010000337.1:0-8013 GCF_036280135.1 Longimicrobium sp. | reverse complement strand
TCTCTTCTCCCCGCACCGCAAAGCCCGGCCACCGTGCACGTCAAGGGGCGGCCCGTTCGGACCGCGGCCGTCCGAAGAGGCGGAGACTCAGGCCCGCAATGTCATCGATTTCGCCCCTCCGAATGAACGACGGATCGAGATGTCTCGGCGTCGCTCGGCTGATCTCGGCAGAGCAGTCGTGCCGAAAACCAAGGACTGCCGTGCAATCCGGCGCATTGAGACCTGCAAGGAAAGGACGATGAACAGCCGCGGCGAGATTCATGACCGGTCCGAGATACCGGCGACGCCGGTACCATCATCCATCCACCGGGAGAACCATCATGACTGTCTCATCCGAATCCTCACCGAGCACCACCGCTGGCGCGCGGGCGCCGGGGTACGCCGCGATGCGCGTTGCCGCCGAATGGGCGAGCGCCGCGCGAGACCAGGCACTCTCGTTCGGATTCGATGCGGACGGGGACGCCACGCAAGGTGAGGGCGGCGTACCCATGTACACGAAGTCGTATGCCAGGCGGCCGCGGCTGACGTCGCTGACGCTCGCCTATGAGGGCGTGCACCCGCTGACCCTGGACAGCAGAACGGCGAGCGCCGCGTTCTGGAGCGAGAGCGCGGTGGAGAAGTTCGTCTTTCCGTACTGCGCCTCGCTTTTCGCGGAGCAGGCGGGAGAGTTCGTGGACCGGCTGTGCCGCGCCTGGTACGGCTACCCCGACACCGTGGAAGTCTGCGCGGTGGTGCACGCCCTGGGCACGCACCCGTGCAAAGGCGTCCTGCACCCCGAAGATGCGGTGCAGCTGCTCTGCATCCCCACGGACGAGGAGGTGGTGCCCCGGACGGCGCTGTTGCTGACGCTTCGCGAGTTCGAGGACCGCTTTGGATGCGCGGACCCCGGCAAGATCCGCCGGCCGCCGGCCCCGTCCGCCGCCGGCGTGGACTGCCTGGACGACGACGTTGCGCCGGGGCGGGGGCCGGGCTGGAGCCTGGCGCCGCAGGTGGAGAGCGTGGTGGCGCGCGACGCCGCCGAGTTCGTGAGCGGGTACCGGGATCACTGGGTGTGGTTCACCGCCACCGGCGTGCCCCCGCGCCTGCACGTGGATGTCCGCCAGCTGTACCATCCCTGGCCCCGGCCGCACCTCAAGGTATTCTGGGGCGCGATGTCTTCCGTGCGAACGCGCCGGCGACCCGTCGTAACGGCCATGTTGACGAGCCTCGACGAAGTCCCCGTTCCCGCGCCGATCTCCCCGGCCGGCGATCCCCCGGAGCACCCGGATGCGATCTTCTGGACCGACCACGCCATGGAAGCGCTCCTGCTGCCGTACTACGCCTCGGTCAAGGGGTGGACGGCCCCGTACTGGAACGTGTGCCTGATGGGGAAGTGGGACGGCGTGATCCGGCCGGACAGCGACGATGCAAGCGTCGCGTTCGCCAACCTGGCCCAGCGGGTCGCCGCGCTGGACGGGGCGACCGCCCTTGCCGCCGACGACATCCACACGTCTCCCGTGTACGCGGTGACCCATCTGCCGCGTTCGGAATACGTGAGCAACGGCGGCGCCACGCTGGAAGCGCGCACGGTGCTGCTGACCCTGGAGCCGGAGGCGAGCGGCGCGCCTCGCCTGGGCGGCACGCCCCTCTCCTCACGGTGAGGGGCGGACGAAGCGGAGCTCAGCGCGGGCGGGCGGTGCGGCTGGCCAGCAGCGGCCCGAACACCGCGTCCCGCTCCAGGTAGGGCCGCAGGTGGGGGCGAGCCGCGAGGTACGCCTCCACCTGCCGCCGTCCCTCCACCCGATCGCCCAGCACCAGGGCGACGTACGCTTCGTCGAGCAGCAGCGGGAGGCGCAGCTCGGGCTCGTTCGCCGCCTGGGATCGGGCCCCGGCGAGCACGGCGCGGGCGCTGTCGCCCGCGCCGGCGCGCGCCAGCACGGCGGCCACCGCCGCGCGGCGGTACAGGGGCGAGTACGCGCGTCCCTGCTCGCGGGCGCGGGCCGGCGGATCCAGTCGTTCCAGTTCCGCGGCCAGGCGCCATGCGCGCCCGGGGTCCGGCCGGAGCGACGGATCTTCGCGCAGCAGGGTGAGCTGGCACTCCACGAACTCCCACCGGACCGGAAAACCCGCTCGCCCCTGCTCGCACCAGCGGCGCGCGTCCACGTACGCGCCCTGCGCCAGGGCGCTGAAGAACAAGCGCAGCAGCACGTCGTCGGCGTCTTCGAGCCAGGCGTCTTCCGCCAGCGCGCGGCGGGCCAGCAGGTCCGACTCGGCGGCACGGCCCCGGACGCGCAGGAGCTGGCTGAGGGCGGCCCAGGCCGAGGCGCGGGTGGAGTCGGCCTCCACGGCGGCGCGCAGGTCGCGCTCGGCCACGTTCAGCTCGTCGTCGTGCGCGGCCCCGTCGGCCGTTTCGACGGCACGCTGCCAGCGGGCGCGTCCGCGAAGCTCCAGCGCGGCGGCGTTGCGCGGCGCGCGCGCCAGCACCGACTCCGCGCGGGCAAGGGCCAGCGCCAGCAGCGGCCCGCGCTCGCGCGGCGGCACCAGCCCCACGCGCCGAAAGGCCACGTAGCCGCGCATCACCGCCGGCCGGCTCCATCCCGGGTCGGCCGCCTGGGCGCGGGCCAGCAGCGTGTCGGCGCGCAGGAGCAGGCGCGTGGCCGAGGCCGCGTCCAGCGGGTGGTGCCCGGCCGCCAGCCGCGCCGCCTCTTCGCGCAGCTGGTCGGCGTGCAGCACCAGCTCCAGCGCGTCGGGGCTGCTCGTCTCCGCCACCGTCTGGCGGAGCCACACCTCCTGCCCCAGCCGGCGGCGCAGAAAGCCGCCCACCTCCCTGGCCACGGCGTCTTCCAGCGCGAACAGGTCCCCTATCGGCCGCACCACCGTGCGGCTTTCCAGCCGGCCGCGCCCGTTGCCGTCCACCAGCCGCACGGTCACGCGAACGCTGTCGCCCCAGCGCTGCACGTTCCCCTCCACCACGCTTCCCACCCGCAGCCCGGCCACCAGGCTGTCGAGGGCGACCTGCCCGTCACGGTACGCCCTCACCGCGCCGCGTGACATCACGTCCAGCGCGGGCACCTGGCTCAGCTCGTCGATCAGCTCGCCCGTGAGGCCGCTCGCCAGGTAGCCCAGCTCGCCCCCGGGCGAATCGTCGTCGAAGTACAGGACGGCGATGCGTTGGGGATCGTAGCGAGGCGGGTCCGGCACCCGGCGCGCGGCCGGAAGCAGCATGGACGCGGCGAGCACCGCGGCTCCCGCCACGGCCGCCGCCCCCGCCAGGAACCGCCGGCGCCGCGCCGGCGCGGGGCGCCCGGTCCGCGCGCGCTCCCCCGGGACGGGCGCCTCGTCCGGGTGAAGACCCTGCTCCGCCGCGTCCTGCTCCGCCCCGTCCGCGGGACCCCGGGCGTCGTGCGGCGCGTCCGTGCGGGGCTCCGCCGCGCGCGCGTCGGCCTCAACGGCCGCCTTCCGCCCGTCCTCCGCGCCGGGGAGCGCCACCTTCTCCGGCGACGGGAGCCGCGACGCCGTTCCCGGCGGCGGCTCGGCGCGCAGACCCTCAACGAGCGCGGTAAAGGCCGTGTCGGGCTCCAGCCCCAGCTCCTCGCGCAGCCGGGTGGTATGGGCCTCGGCCACGCGAAGGGCGCCGGCCCGCTCCCCCGCCGCGTCCAGCGCCTGGGCCAGCCGCAGCGCCGCCCGCGAGCCGTAGGGGTCATGGGCGGCCAGGCGCCTCCACCACTCCACGGCCTCCAGCAGGTTGCCGGCGGCCTCGGCCTGCGTCGCCAGCCGCTCCAGCGCGCCCGCGCAGGCGCGTGCCAGCCGGTCGCGCTCGGCATCCACCCAGCGCTCGAACTCCGGGGCATCGGACACGTAGAAGCCGTCCAGCAGCGGTCCGCCGTACTCCGCCACGGCTTCCTCCAGCCGCCCCGCCTCCAGCGCATCCTCGAACGCACCCACGTCGCTGCGCACCACCCGCGGAGAGAGGGCGATCTCGTCCCCCATTGACACGAACACGTCCTCCGCCAGCTCGCGGCGAAGGACGTAGAGCGACTCGGAGAGGCTGTGGCGGGCGGCGTCGGCGCTGTGCTCGGGCCAGAGGAGGCCGATCACCTTCTCGCGCCCCAGCGGCCGCCCCCGGGCCACGGCCAGCACCGCCAGGATGGCAATGCGCCGTTTGTACGCGGCGCGGCCGGTAACCGGCCCCGTGGGGCCAACCAGGACGGGAGAACCCAGGACCTTGAGAGCAAGCACGGCAGGATGACGAACTGCGTTGATAGACGGCGGGAAAGGTCATTGAGGGGTTGACGATAGATAACCCCGCGACAGACGGCGAGCAAGGCCGGAGCCCCCCGGCCCGGAGCGGAACCCCGCGGTCGGGCGGACGCCACCCCGGGCCCCGGGAAGCCCACGTGAACGGCGCCCGCCGCGCCGGAGAAGCGGAGCATGAGATACCGGGTGATGCTGCAGCAGAGCCTTTCCGACCGCGCGCCGCGGGCGATGCAGGCGCGCTACCGCCTTCGCGACGGACGCGTGCAGGCGTGGCCGGTGACGGTGCACCCCGAGGGCGGGAGCGCCGTGCTGGAGGTGGAAAGCGGCGAGGACATGCTGCTCCCCGGCGCGGTCGCGCGCTCGCTGGTGGGGCACTACGCCACCGCGCCCCTCCAGGAGGAGCGCCAGATCTCCAGCGTGAGCGCGCTTTTCGGGGTGGAGGACGTGGATCCCGTAACGAAAGAACGAAAGGAGGTTCCCATGTCATCCGGATAACGGCCGCGGTCCCATGGCGGTCACGGACCTGCCCCCGACGAGGCCTGTTGCGCTCGGTCGGCAACCACTCCCGGAGCGCACGGACCGACGGCACGGCATACCAGGGATGCGGCCGGTGCCGGGTGGTTTGCGCGGGGAGGCCGACAGCTCGCCTGGACCCGAAGCATCCCGAAATCCCATTCACTCCCTTCTACTGCGGATCCTGATCCGCCAACAACGGAGCGTTCAATGTTGAGTCTCGACACGATCACGTATCTGTGGGGCACCTGGCTCGCCGGGACCTACGGCACCCGGCTCAGATTCACCGCAAGCTTCAACTACGCGGCTCACGAGGAGCTGAACCCCTATCCGGCGTTCGAGTGCCACGCCCAGGTACTCGACCTGAACTACGACGGAAGCTCGCTGCCCACCGGCGCGTCGAACGTCGCGCATCACTTGTGGTACGACAACGCCACCGAGAGGGCGCAAACGGAGCAGTTCGAATTCGGTTCGTCGACGCAGCAGACCTTTACCTGGTCGGTGACCACCGCCCTCGAGCTCGGCATCGAGTTGAGCATGACCGCGGGCGTTCCGGACACGCTGTCCACCAGCGAGAAAGTCTCGGTCAAGCTGACGCTGTCCTCGACCAGCAGCGAATCCCACACCGCCGAACAGGAGTGGAAAGTCAACACCGAGGTCACGGTGCCAGCCCAAAGCTCCGTTCTCGCGCAGATGGTCATCGACGAACAGTCGTACGACATCGACTGGACCGCCCGCGTAAAGGTGACCGGATGTACGGCAATCTGGTTCGAAGATCAGGTCAGCCTTTCCGTAAGCGCGGGATTCCATAATCTGTGGTTCGTACCGATCCAGGAGATGCTCGCCCAGGCTACGCGCGCCGGGATTGACACCAGCGGATTCGAGCTCCAGGACGACGGGATCATCGGCGTCGCCACCGGCACGTTCACCGGGGGCCAGGGAATCAGCGTGGCAGCGCAGGCGACGCAGCATCCGCTGCGTACTTCCGGCGGGGCCGCCAAGGCCGGCGGCATTCCGCTGCTTTTCGGCGCAGTCCATGCCGGCTCGGTAGCGGTGTAGCACGCGTCTCACGCGGGAAGAGGATCGAATCGGGGGGATCCCGGACGCGCAGGCCGCCGTTCGACCCGCATGCAGCCGGGGCCGCAGTGCGCGCAGGCGGACTCGGCGGCGATTCTCCTCCCGGGCGCACGCTCGCGGCCGCCCCCGCCTCGCGGGGGGCGGCCGCTTCGCCCCGTGAGGATATGATCCCCTTCCTCCTGAAGGATGAGCGCCGAATGACGCAGGATGGCAGAGGACGGCCCGGCGCACGCCCTCTGCCCGACCGCCGGACCGTCACCGCTGCTTGATTTCGGCTTTCATTCGGGTTAGCTTACGGGGTGGTGATCACCCTGAGCCGCGGGAGGGCCGGGATGCAGCAGCTGGTACAGCTTCGCGGCCGCGGCGCGGCGCAGAACCCCAGGAACCGCTTCGTGGATACCGAGCACGTCGCCGACGGCGACTGGCTCGACACGCTCGATGACGACGAGCCGGGGCCGCGCACGGAGTTCCTGCGCGACCACACGCGCGGCATCATCGCGCGCAACGACAGCCCCGACATCCCGTTCCAGACGAGCGTGAACCCGTACCGCGGGTGTGAGCACGGCTGCATCTACTGCTTCGCCCGCCCCACGCACGAGTACCTGGGCTTCAGCGCCGGGCTGGACTTCGAGACGCGCATCCTCGTCAAGCACGAGGCGGCGGAGCTGCTCCGCCGCGAGCTCGCCTCGCCAAAGTGGGTGCCGTCGCCCATCGCCATGTCGGGCGTGACGGACCCGTACCAGCCGGTCGAGCGCAAGCTGGGGATCACCCGCGCGTGCCTGGAGGTGCTGGCGGAGTTCCGGAACCCCGTGGCCATGGTCACCAAGAACCACCTGGTCACGCGTGACATCGACCTGCTGGGCGAGCTGGCGGCGCACGGGGCCGCCGTCGTCAACATCTCCGTCACCTCGCTGAACGAAAAGCTGCAGCGGGTGATGGAGCCCCGCGCCAGCACCCCCGCGCGGCGGCTGGAGGCCATCCACAAGCTCAGCGAGGCGGGGATCCCCGTCCGGGTGCTCGTGGCGCCCGTGGTGCCGGGGCTCACGGACCACGAGATGCCGGCCATCCTCGCCGCGGCGGCGCAGGCCGGCGCCACGGCGGCGTCGTACATCCCCCTGCGGCTGCCGCACGGGCTCAAGGGGCTGTTCGAGGACTGGCTGGAGACCCACTTTCCCGATCGCAGGGCCAAGGTGCTCAACCGCATCCGCGAGATGCGGGGCGGCAAGCTGTACGACAGCGAGTGGGGCACCCGCATGCGCGGCGAGGGCGTGTTCGCCGACCAGTACGAGGCCATGTTCGGCGCCGTGTGCCGCAAGCATGGGCTCACGCGCGACTTTCCGCCGCTGTCGACGAGCGCGTTTCGCCGCGTGCACGACCGCGCGGGCCAGATGGGCCTGTTCGACTGACGCGGCCGAGCCGGCCGATGATCCGTTGCCGATCACGCGTGCCGCAGCCCGGGAGGGCCGCGCGTGCCTACCCATGAAAAACAAGGGATCATCGATGAGGGCCCATGGACCTCCTGATGCTCGTGATCGCCGCCACGTCGTTGGCGCTGCAGATCATCACGCGACCGCGTAAGCGGGGTTGACGAACGAAAGGGCCGGTCTCAGCAGAGGCCGGCCCTTCGCTTCTCGCAGTCCCCCGATCGTCTCCAGATCCGGAACCGTGGCGAGCAAGGAACCCGCGGATTGGCTGAGGCCATGCCATGCGTAGCAGATCCTTCGGTCGCGCCCATGGGGCCGGTGAGCGGGCGAGGTCCACGCGGGCGCTCTCTCAGGAAATCAAGTCGAAGTCCCTTCCTGGTTGCGATCAAAGGGCGCGAACCCCGGACGTGAAGAAGCGTCCTCCCGGCGGGGGCCGGGAGGACGCTTCCGCGCATTGTAAGCGGCAACGTGAGCCGACAGCATCAACTTCCGGCCAAAGGCATCAACGGCTCATTCCATCAACGGTCCTGCCTGACGGTCCATTCCATCCAATCCCATCAAGGATCCCGCGCATCGAAATCGGTCCAATCCGTCCCCATCAAGGCACTGCCAGAAAAAACCCTCGGTCAGCCGGCGGCCGAGCCGCTCCAGCCCCACTCGCGCTCCGTGCGGCCCTCGCACACCGTCTGCACGCCGCCGTACAGCCACCACAGGCTCTCGGGCGTGCAGGTGTAGGGCACCTCGCTCAGCATGCGGCCAAAGG
>NZ_DASURI010000336.1:0-6036 GCF_036280135.1 Longimicrobium sp. | reverse complement strand
AACCTCCCCCAGCAGTTTTGGGGGAGGTGGGCGAGTTTTACGAGCCCGGAGGGGGCGCCCCGCTGGATGCCCGCCTGTCTTCTGGATCCGTCCTTCCGATCGGCTGATCGGCCGATCCGCCGATCCGTCCTCCTCTGATCGGCTGATCCGCCGGATCCATCCACCTCCGTCCGCCAACTGGCCGCTCCGTCTGCCCCCGCCTGAATCCCCCGTCCTCAATCCCCGCCGATGACCGGGGCGTCGAGGTCCTTCTCATCCCGGGCCACCTCCGGCCGGCGCGTGCGGAAGTAGCGCACGGCCTCCATCCCCAGCGCGCAGGTGATGGCCCACGCCCCGCCGATCACGAAGCCCGCCAGCACGTCCGACGGGTAGTGCACGCCCAGGTACAGCCGCGACAACCCCACCAGCAGGATCACCAGGATGGCCAGCGCCCACGTGAGCCGCTTGAGCCGCGGCGTGGGCGCCAGCCGCGCGATGAGGAACGCCAGCGTGCCATAGACCACGATGCTCGTCATGGCGTGCCCGCTGGGGAACGACGCCAGGCCCACGTGCTGCGTGCGCCAGGGAAACACGTCCGGCCGCGGACGGTTGAACGACACCTTGAGCACCGTGTTGATGAGCCCCGACCCCAGCACCGCCACCCACAGCAGCGCCGCCGAGTAGTGGTGCCGGCTTTGCCACAGGAACGCGCTGGCCACCAGCACCACCATGTACACCACCACGCGCGCGCCCAGCGCCGTCACCTCCAGCGCCACGTTGTCCAGCCAGGCGGCCCCGTGGCTGCCCATGAAGCGCAGGATGGCGTCGTCGAACGCCTGCGTCTGCCCCCGCACCACGGCGCTGGCGATGAGGGCGAACACGGCGGCCGCCAGCGTCACCAGCGCCAGGCCGGCCACCAGGAAGATGCCCACGGCCGCGTGAAAGCCCCGCACGTTGCGGCCAATGAGCCGCAGCAGGCCAAACATGGGGCTCCGCAGCCGGTTGGCCGCGCCCGTGCGGGGCTCGGCCCGGCGCTCCAGGGGCGGTCCGGATCGCGTGTTCATGCAAGCGTAACGCGCAGGCATCATGCCGCACTTGCGACGGCGCCCCGCGCGCCGTTACGCTCCCCCGCATGATCCGGCTCTTGGACGTGGCAAAGGAGTTCGGCGGTCCGCTGGCCCGCCTTCGCGGCGAGCGCGTGCGCGCCCTGAACGGCATCTCGCTGGAGGTGCCGCCCGGCACCGCCGTGGGGCTCGTGGGGCCCAACGGCGCGGGAAAGAGCACGCTCATCCGCCTGCTGCTGGGCTACATTGGTCCCACGCGCGGCGGCGTGCAGGTGGGCGGCATGCTGCCCCGCGACTACGCGGAGCGGCACGGCATTGCCTACGTGCCCGACCGCGTGTCCCTGCCGCCCTCGTGGACCGTGCGCGGCGCCCTGGACGCGTTCGCCGCGCTGGGCGAGGTGGACCAGCCCAAGGAGCGCGTGGAGCGGTGGATGCGCCGGCTGGGGCTGGCCGAGATCGCCAGGCGGCGCGTGGCGGCCCTCAGCAAGGGCAACCTGCAGCGGCTGGCCTTGGCCCAGGCGCTCCTGGCCGACCGCACGGTAATGATCATGGACGAGGGCACGGACGGGCTGGACCCCGAGTGGGTGGCCCGCGTGCGCGACATCCTGGCGGAGTGGCGCCGGGCAGACCCGCAGCGCGTGCTCGTCTACGCGTCGCACGACCTGGAGGAGGTGGAGCGGGTGGCCGAGCGGGCGATCGTGCTGTCGGAGGGCCGCGTGCGCGAGGTGATCGACCTGCGCGGCGGCGGCGGGCCCGTGCCGGCGTACCGGCTGGAGGTTGAGGGGACGGATGCCGGCCGCCGCGTGGAGGCCGCCTTTCCCGGCGCGCTCCCCGTGCCCGGCGAGGCGCACGCCTTCCGCGTGGAGGCCGGCTCGCCGCGCGACCTCACGCACAGGCTGCAGGCGCTGCTGGAGCGGGGCGTCGTCGTCCGCGCCATCGTCCCCGAGGCGGGCACGCTGCGCCAGCGCTACCGGCACGGCATCTCGTCGAAAGCCTCCCCCGCGGCCAAGGCGGAAGCGAGCACGGCGGGCGAAAAGGGAGGCACCGCGTGATCCCCATCCTCATCCGCAACATGCTGCCGCGCCTGGCGCTGGTGGTGCTGCTGTGCGTGGCGTTCTTTCTCCTGGACCCCGGCCTGCACCAGCACCCGGGCGAGGCCATCCCCGAGGAGTTCCAGCTGGACCTGGGCGCCCTGGGGCTCGCCACCTCGCTGTCCAACCTGGCGGGCTTTTCCATGCTGGTGATGCTGGGCGGGTTCATCTCGCACGACCGCCGGCAGGGGTACTACCGCATGTACTTTTCGCATCCCACGCGGCCGCTGGCGTTCTACGGCCTGCGCTGGGTGCTGGCCCTGGTGACCGTGATGGTCGCGTGCGTCCTGTGGCTCGTCATCAGCCAGGTGGTGGCGTGGGGGCAGTTCGAGGGTGGATGGCGCGGGATGTACATCGCGTTCCTGGCCGCCCTGGCGTTCGGGGGGATGATCGCGTTCCTGTCCGTGGCGCTGCCGCGGGGAGACGGATGGGCGGCGCTGGTGCTCGCCGTGTTCAACTACTTCTGGTTCTACGTGGCCTCGCTGGGCGCGCGCCCGCTCCCCAAGCCGCTGAACGACGCCGTCTCGCTGGTGCTCCCCCCGCAGTTCGCCCTGTCCGACGTGTACGACGGCCTGCTGCGCGGCCAGATCGCGTGGGGTCCCAGCGCGTTCATCGCCGGCTACGGCGTGTTCTGGCTGCTCGTGGCCGGCCTGCTCCTCAAGCTGCGCGACTGGCCCTAAGTCGCTGATCGGCTTCGTCGAAGACGCGTTCCTCCGGCGCGCAGGGAAACCCCTTCGCGCGCGAGACGTGTCATCCTGAGGAGCCGCCGCGCGATCCAGCCCACCGCGCGAGCCTTGGCGGCGACGAAGGATCTTGCCCGCGAAGCAACAAGCCGGCATCCGCGTGCGATCTCCGCCTTCCGCGCAGGCAGGCTTCGGCCACGTCAGGGTCTCGCGCTCCGCATCTGATATGACGCGGCTCCCGTTCGATAACCACCAACCCCGCCGAAAACGCGTAACGTCGCGCTTCCGCGGACACTCGAAATCCGCGAAAAAGCATCCGCCGGTCCATCCAACTCTCCGCGTCTGCGTATCCTCCCCCGGCGCGTCTCCTCCCAGCATCCCCGCGAAACACAATGTTCGGATTCGAGATCCTGGACGTCGTCATCGGCCTCGTGTTCGTCTACCTGCTGCTGGCGCTCTTCGCGACGGCGCTCAACGAGTACATCGCGGCCGTGCTCAACCTGCGCGGCAAGGAGCTGGCGCGGGGCCTGGGCCACCTGCTGGACGACCTGGACGAGAACGGCGCGGTCAGGCAGGCCCGGGACGGTATCAGCGCCAAGGTGACCACGCGGGCGGGCCTGCTGACGGAGCAGCTCTACAACCACAGGCTGATCCGCCCCTTCGCCACACGCCAGGGGTGGATGACGCGGTGGTGGCGGTGGCTGCGCAGAAGCAGGCTGCTCTCGTGGCTGCCGTGGCCCGCGAAGGGTCATCCGCGGCTTCCCTCGTACATCCCGGCGCGCACCTTTGCGCTCGCGCTGCTGGACGTGCTGGGGGTGGATGGAAAGGACGCGAGTCTCGAACACCTGGTCCCCGCGCCCGCGAATCCCGATCCCGCCGTCACCGCCGCGCGGCAGGCCCTGACGAACGCGCAGACCGCCGCGGCCGCTCCGGGCACGAACAAGGAGCAGGCCGACAAGGTGATCGCGGCGGCGCGGGCAACGCTCACGAAGGCAACGCTGGCCCAGGCGATCACCGACGCGGAGAAAGCGCTGGCGGATGCTCAGGACGCGCACGCCGCCAGCCCGAGCAATGCCACCGCGGAAACGCTCACGGCCGCGCGGCAGACGCTCGCGAAGGTGCGGCTGGCGCAGGTGCTCGGCATCCTCAAGCTGGAGTCGCCGCTGGACCTGACGGAGCAGCTGGTTACGCTGGGCGGGCTTTCGACGGCCGGCAACAAGCTGGCGGCCGACCTGCAGCTTCAGCTGGCGGGCGCCCTCGCCGGCGCGCAGACGCAGCTGCAGGAGCTGCACGATGGCGTGGAGGTGTGGTTCAACAACGCCATGGACCGCGTTTCCGGCGCCTACAAGCGCACGGCGCAGGGCTGGCTGTTCTTCCTGGGCATCCTGATCGCCGGCTGCATGAACGCCGACACCATCGACATGTGGCGCCGCCTGGAGTCGGACGATGCCCTGCGCGCCGCCATGGTCCGCCGCGCGGAGGCGATGGTGGCGGATGTGGATACCGCCGCACGGGCGGACACCAGCCAGACGCTGACGCTGACAAGTTCAAGACAGAGCGCAAGTTCCGATAGTACAAAGTCGGACACGACAGCCTTGGGGCGGGCCCAAAGGAACTATCGCATTGCTCGGGCGCGGGTGGACAGCCTGGAACTCGAGCTGGGCTGGACTCGCGACCAGGCAGTGGCCGCTCACCTGATCAGGAAGGATTCCGACAGATATCCGAAGAACGGCAATCCAGTGCGGTGGCTGCTCACCAAGATTGAGCAGGGGCTGGCGCCTAAGGGGTACCATGCGGATCTGTTCCCGTTCGACACGTGGCCCAGCTTCCTCAAGCTCGTGGGGCTGCTGCTGACGGCCATCGCCATCTCGCTGGGCGCGCCGTTCTGGTTCGACCTGCTGAACAAGGTCATCAGCATCCGCGCCGCGGGGCGCTCGCCGGAGGAGAAGCCGAAATCGCCCGAGGCCAACGCCAAGCGCCTGGCCGAGCGCGCGCCCAAGTAGCGCGCCGGATGAGAGCGCCGTTCAACCTCCCCCAGGTTTTTTTGGGGGAGGTGCGAGCCTAAGCGAGCGGAGGGGGCGCTCGCGCGAAGGCTGGCACCGCGAGCGGAAGTCGGCCCCGAGTCTCGCACACAAGATCCTTCGTCGCCGCCCGGGACCAAGCCTGGGCAGAGTCCGCGCGGCGGCTCCTCAGGATGACGCTTCTCTTGGTACGAGGAACACCAAAAGCCTCCGGATTGCGGAAACGCAGAACGGCCGCGCGATCCGCGCGGCCGTTCTCGTATCCATCCACCGTCGTCAGGCCGGGATCACACCGGGCGTTCGTAGACGCGGTACCGCTTGTAGGCGTCGGCGCCCATCTTCTCCAGCGCCGTGCACATCTCCGGGTTGTCTTCCAGGATCCACGAGCCTTCCGCGCCCCGGTAGCCCTTGCCGATGCCGATCTCCAGCAGCCGCGAGTACATCACGGCGCCCAGCCCCAGGTGCTGGTAGCCGGGCTTGAGGCCCAGGGTAAGGATGCGGGCCGTGCGAATGCGCCGCTGGTGCCACAGGAACTTGAACACGCCGAACGGAAACAGCTTACCGTTGGGCAGGTGCTTGAACGCCTGGTTCAGGTCCGGCAGGGCCAGCAGGAACCCGATGGGCTCGCCGTCGGCCTTTTCGGCCAGCAGCACCAGGTCCGGGTCCACCACGGGGCGCAGCTCCTTGGCCAGGTGGTGGAACTCCGCCTCCGTCATGGGGACAAAGCCCCAGTTCTGGCTCCACGCGGCGTTGTACACCTCCTGCACCCGGCGAACCTCGTCCTGCAGGTCCTTCATCCGCACGGAGCGGATGGTCACGCCGGCCCGTTTGGCCAGCCGGTCCATCGTCGTGCGCAGGCGGTCCGGGACGGTGGGCTGGATCCAGTACGCCAGCAGGTCCTTGCTCTTGCCCATCCCCGCCGCGTCCATCAGCCGGCCGTAGTACGGCGGGTTGTGCGACATCATCACCGTGGGCGGCGTGTCGAACCCGTCCACCAGGATGCCGGGCGAGCTGAACTCGTCGTTGGTGGAGAAGTTGAACGGGCCGCGCATCACCTGCATGCCGCGCCCGCGCAGCCACGCCGACGCCGCGTCCAGCAGCGCCGAGGCCACGGCCGGGTCGTCCACGCACTCGAAGAAGCCGAAGAAGCCCGTGCGGTCCGGCGCGTGGAACTGGTTGTACTGGTGGTTGACGATGG
>NZ_DASURI010000335.1:0-4664 GCF_036280135.1 Longimicrobium sp. | reverse complement strand
TCATGCTGCCTCCTTCGTTCTCGCGCGTTGCTGCACTCCGGGCCTCACACGATAAGGCGAGGGACGCCCGCCGCCAACGATTTCGTTTCCGCGGCCCCTCAGCCGCCCGTGCGGGCCAGGGCCGCCTGGGGCCGCGGTTCGCGCCGGGCGACCATCCGCGGCTCCGCCGGGATGCCGGGCTCCGCCACGCGAAAGGCGCCGGCCAGCGCATCCAGCGTGGCCGCCGTGCCCGCCGTCTGCTGACTGGTCTCGGCCAGGTGGCGCATGGCCTCGCGCTGCTCCTCGGCCGCGCCGGCCGACCTGCGCGCGCCCTCCAGCGTGGCGCCGGCGATCTGCCGGATGCGGCTCACGTCTGCCCGCAGCGCGTCCATGGCGGCGGCCTGCCGGTCCGCGTCGCCCGTGATGCGCTCGATGAACTCCACCGTCTGCCCCAGCCCCTGGACGATGATCCCCAGCGAATCCTTTCCCGCGCCCGCCACGGCGCCCACGCCGCGAATGCGCGAGCTCCCCGCGTGCAGCCGCTCGCGCACCTCGGCCAGGGCGGACGCCGTCTGCTCCACGACGCCGGCCACCTCCGCCGCGCTGTTGCCCGCCTGGGCGGCCAGGGTGCGCACCTCGCCCGCCACGACGGCGAACCCGCGGCCCTGCTCGCCCGCGCGGGCGGCCTCGATGGCGGCGTTGAGGGCCAGCAGGTTGGTCTGCTCGGCGATCTCGCCGATGGCGGCCACGAAGCCGCTCACCCGCGCGCCGGCGGCCTCCAGCGCGTCGATGGCCGATTCCAGCCGGCGGTAGTCGTCCGTGAGCTCCATCAGCAGGGTGCCGGCGCGCTCCACGCGGCGCGCGTGCTCCTCCGCCTCGCCCCGCAGCGCCTGCGCGGCCTCGGTGGAGCGCGCGGCGGCGGCGCGGAGTGTGTCGCTCTCCCGCGCCACGGACTCCACGGACGCCTCGCCGCGGGCCACGAGGGCCAGCTGCTGTCCCGCATCGTCCGCGGCCTGCAGGGTGGCGTCGCCGATGACGCGCGCGGCGGCCTGCACCTCCTCGGCCGTCGTCCGCATCCGCTCCGACAGCGACGCCAGGGACCGAGCGTGCTCCTGGATCTGACGCACCATCTCGCCCACCGTCTGCGACATCAGGTTCACGGAGACGGAGAGGAAGCCGATGTCGTCCAGGTGCCGGTCCGGCAGCCGCGCGCCAAAGTCGCCCTCCTGCGCGCGGGCCAGGGCCTGCCGCACGCGCCGCAGCCGCCGCGTGTACGCGATGGGCCCGCTCGTGGCCAGGTATCCCGTGCCGGCCAGGAAGAGCAGCTCCATCACCACCACCCAGAACGGCGGCCCCGTCTGGAACCCCAGCCCCGCCCACCGCCCGATGGGGTAGACGATGCACGCCTCCACGAGCTGCACCCGCGCGGCCAGGGGCATTCCCAGGGCGTATCCGCCGATGGCGAACACCAGGTACGGCAGCACGAAGTAGCCCCGCTCGCCCAGCGCCCACACGAAGACGGCGGAAACGACGGTGTCGGTGAGCTGCACGCCCCAGAACTGCCAGGGGGCAAAGCGGCCGGCCCGGTGCAGCAGCGTCGCCGCGCCGTTGGCCAGGGCGATGATGCCGCTCAGGACGAGCGCCGTCGTGAAGCTCACGTCCACGGCGCCGGTCGCGTGGCCCAGCGCTGCCACGCCCACGCAAAGAACGACGAGCATCCAGCGCATGCGCATGGCCTGGCGGTGGCGCTCGCGCATGACCGTCCACCGCTCGCGGGCGAACAGCTGGTCGAAGTCGACGGCGGGTGCGTTCAAGGGAACCGCGTGGGGATGAATGGCGAGGGGCACCGCGTGGATCGCCGCGCCCGGGCGGGCGCGGCGATGCCGTCCATTGTCGCCCCGCAGGGCCGTACGTGTCAAGCCGTTGCGCGGACGTTTGCTACCGTTTCGCGCAGCAGCGTCCACGCGGCGCGGACGTGTTCCTCCGTCGTCCGCAGGTTGCCCACGGCCAGGCGCAGGGCCAGCCGGCCGCGCACGCGCGTGTGGCTCAGATAGGACCGGCCGGTCGCGTTCACGGCGGCCATGACGCGCTCGTTGTGGGCATCCGTCTCCTCGTCCGTCATCCCCCGCGGCGCGTGGCGAAAGACGACGAGGCTGAAGGGCACGGGCGCCATCACCTCCCATCCCGGCTCCGCGCGCACCCATTCCGCGAAGCCGCGGGCCAGGCGCACGTGCTCGCGGATGCGGGCCGCCATCCCCTCCGCCCCGAAGTATCGGAGCGTCATCCACAGCTTGAGAGAGCGAAAGCGCTTGCCCAGCGCGGGTCCGTAGTCCATCAGGTTCGTGACCGTCTCCCCCTCCGGCGTCCACAGGTACTCGGGGACGAGGGAGAAGGCGCGGCGGATGACGTCCGGGCGCCGGCTGAAGAGCACGGAGCAGTCGATGGGGACGAACATCCACTTGTGCGGGTTGACGACGAGCGAGTCCGCGCGTTCCGCCCCGTCCAGCACGTGGCGCATCTCCGGGACGAGCGCGGCGGATCCGCCGTACGCCGCGTCCACGTGCAGCCACAGCCCGTGCCGCTCGCAGGTGTCCGCGATGGCGGGAACGGGGTCGATGCTGCTCGTGGACGTCGTCCCCACGGACGCGACGACGGCCAGGGGGCGGATGCCGGCCGCGCGGTCCTCCTCGATGGCGGCCTCCAGCGCCGCGGGGTCCATGCGGAACTCGGCGTCCGTGGGGATCTTGCGCGTACCGGATCTCCCGAGGCCGAGCGTGATGCCCGCCTTGTCGATGGACGAGTGCACCTCCTCGGACGCGTAGACGCGCAGGCGGGGCAGGTCGCGGCCGCTCATCCCCTCCTCGCGCACGCCCAGGCCCGCCGCATCGCGCGCCGCGGCGATGGCGATGAGGGTGGAGATGGACGCCGTGTCCTGGATGGTGCCGTGAAAGCCCGCGGGCAGGCCCATCAGCTGCCGCAGCCAGTCCAGCGTGCGCTCCTCCAGCTCCGTGGGCGCGGGGCCGGAGCGCCAGAGCATGGCGTTGTTGTTGAGCGCGGCGGACAGCATCTCGCCCAGGATGCCCGGCCCGGCGGCCGTGATGGCGAAGTAGGCGAAGAAGTCGGGGTGGTTCCAGTGCGTCATCCCCGGGACGATCACGTCGCGAAAGTCGCGGAGGATGTCGTCCACGGGCTCGCCCTCCGCCGGCGCGGACGCGGGCAGCCGCGCGGCGACGTCGCCGGGCTGGACCTGGGCGAGCACGGGGTATTCGCCCGCGTGGGCCAGGTAGTCGGCCATCCAGTCCACCACGGCGTGCGCGTGCCGGCGAAACTCCTCCGGCGGCATGTCGCCCGGTGGGGCGGGGAGGGGCGTGGGATCGGTGCTATCGGTCATCCAGAGATATGCCTCGGTCGAAGAACTTCGTCTCGGGCTCCGGTCCTGGAGCACGGAATCCAGCATCCTGCCGCCCGCGGAGGGCCTCCACCCCCCGGCCCCCTGCCCCCGCTCCGCGGGGGAGGGGGAGAACTGCATCATGTGAGACTTTGTCCCGGTGCAGTGAGCCCGTTCGAAGTCTATCCCCTCTCCCGCGCAGTTTGCGGGAGAGGGACGCGAGGAACGAGCGGGGTGAGGGCCCTTCGCGCGACACGCGCCGCATCGTAAGTTACGCGCGTCGCCGGTCCACCGCACTCGCAGACGATGCCGATGATCCGCACCTCGTCCCCCGTCGCCGCCGCGTTGGCGGAGCGCCGCGCCGTCGTGGCGCTGGAATCCACCGTGCTCGCCCACGGGCTGCCGCGCCCGCGCAACCTGGAGGTGGGCCGCGCCATGGAGCAGGCCGTCGCGGACGGCGGCGCCGTGCCGGCCACCGTGGGCATCGTGGCCGGCGTGCCGCGCGTGGGGCTGGACGCGGCGCAGGTGGAGCGGATGGCCATGACTGACGGCGTGCTCAAGCTCTCCACGCGCGACCTGGCCGTCCCCGTGGCGCGCGGCACGGACGGCGCCACCACCGTCGCGGCCACGATGTGGCTGGCGGGGCGTGCCGGCGTGCAGGTGTTCGCCACGGGCGGCATCGGCGGCGTGCACCGGGGCGAGGACCGCGACGTCTCGGCGGACATCACGGAGCTGGGCCGCACGCCCATGGTGGTCGTCTGCGCGGGGGCCAAGTCCGTGCTGGACCTGCCCGGCACCCGCGAGGCGCTGGAGACGGCCGGCGTGCTCGTCGTGGGATACGGGACGGACGAGCTGCCGGCGTTCTATTCCGCCCGCAGCGGCATCGCCGTGGACGTGCGGGTGGATGATGCGGATCAGGCGGCGGAGCTGTGGCGCGCGCACCGCGGCCTGGGGCTGCCCGGCGCCCTGCTCCTCTGCGTGCCGCCCCCGGCGGAGCAGGCGCTGGACGCGGACGAGGTGGAGGGCGCCATCGCGGACGCGCTGGCGGGCGCGCGCCGCGAGGGCATCCGCGGCAAGGAGGTGACGCCGTACCTGCTGCGCGCCGTCGCCGCGGCCACGGGCGGACGGTCGCTGGAGGCCAACGTGGCGCTGCTGCTGAACAACGCGCGCGTGGGCGCCGCCGTGGCCGTCGCCATCGCGCGGGCGGACGCCGCGTGAGCAAGGACGCGCTCCGCGCCCACGCGCGCGCCACCCTCCGCGCCCTCGCGCCGGACGTGCGCGCGGCGGCGGAAACCGG
>NZ_DASURI010000334.1:0-5149 GCF_036280135.1 Longimicrobium sp. | reverse complement strand
GTTCCGGTTGGTTGAAGCCTCGTTCGCAGAGCGCGTCGGCGCGAGACGGGGCTTACCGCTGTCCCAGCGGCGGCTTCAGCCGCTCAGGCTGGGGCTCGGCCGAAACGACGAAGGACCCGCCGTCCGCCGGCGGGTCCTTCGCTCTCCCTCGATGAAGGCGGCGCGCGCGCGGGCTCACTCCCGCACTGACGCACTTCCGCACTCCCGCACTGACGCACTTCCGCACTTCCGTTCAGCCCTCGAGCAGCATCTGCATCGGATCTTCCAGCATCCGCTTCACCGTCACCAGGAAGCGGACCGCCTCGCTGCCGTCCACGATGCGGTGGTCGTACGTGAGCGCCACGAACATGATGGGGCGGATGACGATCTCCCCGTTCACCACCACCGGCCGCTCCACGATGTTGTGCATCCCCAGGATGCCCACCTGCGGCGGGTTCAGGATCGGCGTGGACAGCATGGAGCCGAACGTGCCGCCGTTGGTGATGGTGAAGGTGCCGCCCTGCAGCTCCTCCAGCGACAGCTTGCCGTCACGCGCGCGCGTGCCCAGGTCCGCGATCGCCTTCTCCAGCCCCGCGAAGCTCATGCGGTCGGCGTCGCGCACCACGGGCACCACCAGCCCCTCCTCGGCGCCCACGGCGATGCCGATGTCGTAGTGGTGCTTGAGGATGATCTCGTCGCCCTGGATCTCGGCGTTGAGCCGCGGGAACTGCTTGAGCGCGCCGATCACCGCCCTGGTGAAGAACGACATGAAGCCCAGCTTGATGCCGTTCTTCTTGACGAACTCGTCCTGCCGCGCCTTGCGCAGGTCCATCACCGCCTTGAGGTCTACCTCGTTGAAGGTGGTCAGGCTGGCCGTGGTCTGCTGCGCCTCCACCAGCCGCCGGGCGATGGTCTGCCGACGGCGCGACATCCGCTGGCGCTCCTCGCGCCCCGCCTGCGCGGGCGCCGCGGGGGCCTTCTGCGCCGCGGGCTGGGCCGCCGCGGGTTGCGCGGGGGCGGACGGGGCGGCGGGCTGCGCGGGCGCGGCGGCCAGCGGCTGGGCACCGGCGCGGGCGCGGCCGTCCTCGATGACCTTGAGGACGTCTTCCTTGGTCACGCGCCCGTTGGGGCCCGAGCCGCGGATGGTGGCCAGGTCCAGGTTGTGCTCCGCCGCCAGCGAGCGCACGGCGGGCGACGTCTGCGCCTCGCCCGCGGGCGCGGACGCCACGGGCTGCTCGGCCTGCGGCTTCTCCTCGTACCTGGCCAAGGCCGTGAGCCCGGCCTGGTCCGCCGGCGAGGCGGCGCCCGCCTCGAGCGTGCCCAGCAGCTCGTTGACGCCCACGGTGTCGCCCTCGTTCTTGGCGATCTTGCCCAGGGTGCCGGCCTGCTGCGCCGCCACTTCCACGGTCACCTTGTCCGTCTCCAGCTCCACCAGGATCTCGTCCTTGGCGACGGAGTCCCCTTCCTTCTTGGTCCACCGGCCCACCGTCGCCTCGACGACGGACTCCCCCAGGGGCGGAACGCGGATCTCGACGGCCATGTATTGCTCCGGATGTGCTGTCTGTCGTCGGAAAAGAAAAAGCGGGTTACAGGTTACGGGTTACAGGGGACAGCCTGCAACTGCGGTTTGCCGCTGCAGGCGATTCCCGATTCCCTGTTCCCTGTCCCCTCGCAGTCATCACAGCTTGCGCTTGCCGATGAGCTTGGCCACGAAGCGCGGCTCCCCCTCCGGCTCCGCGTCCACGGCCGGCGCGCCCGAGAGCGCCGCCATGACGATGCGGTTCTGCTCGCGCAGGTGACGGTGCTGGTAGCCCTCCGCCGGGCTGGCGCGGTCCGGCCGGCCCTCGTAGCGCAGGGGAAGCAGCAGCATCTCCTGCAGCCGCGGGGCAATGTAGCTCCACGCGCCCATGTTGCGCGGCTCCTCCTGCACCCACACCACCTCGCGCAGGTTGGGATACGACGCCACCAGCGCGCCGATCTCCTCCTCGGGGAAGGGATACAGCTCCTCCACCCGGCCAATGGCCACGCGCTCGCGATGCTCGATGCCCGCCCGCTCCGCCCGCTGGTCCTCCGTGCTGCCGACGAGGTCCACGTAGACCTTGCCGGAGCAGAGCACCAGGCGCGTCACCCCGTCCGCGTCCGCCGCGTTGGGGTCCGACAGCACGGGCTGAAAGGTGCCGCTGGCCAGCTGGTCGATGCTGGACGCCGCCAGCGGATGGCGCAGCAGGCTCTTGGGGCTCATCACCACCAGCGGCCGCGGGTCGGCGTGCAGCAGGGCGGCCTGGCGGCGCAGCAGGTGAAAGTAGTTGGCCGACGTGGTGCAGTTGGCCACGCGCAGGTTGTTCTCCGCGCACAGCTGAAGGAACCGCTCCAGGCGCGCGCTGCTGTGCTCCGGGCCCTGCCCCTCGTAGCCGTGGGGAAGCAGCAGCACGAGCGCAGAGCGCTGCTCCCACTTCTGGTGCGACGCGGCCAGGTACTGGTCGATCATCACCTGCGCGCCGTTCACGAAGTCGCCGAACTGCGCCTCCCACAGCACCAGCGCGTGGCTGTCGCCCACGCCGTAGCCGTACTCGAAGCCCACCACCGCCATCTCCGACAGCGGCGAGTTGTGGATCTCCAGGCTCGCCTTGGCCTGCGGCAGGTGGTAGAAGACGTTGAGCCGCTCTCCCGTCTTCGCGTCGCGCAGCACCGCGTGGCGATGGCTGAAGGTGCCGCGCTCCACGTCCTGGCCTGTCAGGCGGATGGGCAGCCCCTCCGACAGCAGCGACGCGAACGCCAGCGCCTCGGCGTGGCCCCAGTCGATGTTGGGCTGGCCGTTGCCGGCGTCGCCGCGGCGCTGCAGCGTCTTGTCCAGGCGCGGGTTGGGCGTAAAGCCCTCCGGCCGCGCCAGCAGGGCCGCGTTCAGCTCCAGCAGCCGCTCGCGGGGCACGGCCGTCTCCGCCACGCCCTTGCCGTTGGTGGAGTGCTCGGCATCCGCGCCGTGCGGCTTTGGCTTGCCCAGGCCGTCCAGCACCTGCCCCAGCGCCTCCATCACCCGCTGCAGGGGCGCGTCCGCCTCGTCCTTCGACACGACGCCCTCCGCCACCAGCTTCTGCGCGAACACGGCGCGGGCGGTGGGGTGCCCCTTGATGTGCTCGTACATCACGGGCTGGGTAAAGAGCGGCTCGTCGCCCTCGTTGTGGCCCCAGCGGCGGTAGCCCACCAGGTCGA
Organism: Longimicrobium sp.; assembly: GCF_036280135.1. Classification (GTDB taxonomy): domain Bacteria; phylum Gemmatimonadota; class Gemmatimonadetes; order Longimicrobiales; family Longimicrobiaceae; genus Longimicrobium. The sequence continues at coordinate 1,960 of NZ_DASURI010000334.1, read as the reverse complement.
TGACGAAGTCCTTGCCCCAGCGCCGCCGGTACGCGTACGCCAGCCGGGCCACGCCCAGGCACGCCTCGGCGTCGTCGGCGTTCACGTGAACCACGGGCACCTCGAAGCCCTTGGCCAGGTCGCTGGAGTAGCGGGTCGACCGGCCCTGCTGCGGGTCGGTGGTAAAGCCCACCTGGTTGTTGGCGATGATGTGCAGCGTGCCGCCCACGGCGTAGCCGGGCAGCCCCTGCATGTTGAACGTCTCCGCCACCGTCCCCTGGCCCGGGAACGCCGCGTCGCCGTGGATGAGCACGCCCACGGCCTTGCTGTGGTCGATGGACGGCGGGCCGGCGCGCGACGTGTCGTCCTGCGCGGCGCGCGTCATCCCCACCACCACGGGGTTCACGAACTCCAGGTGGCTGGGGTTGGGCGACAGGCGCACGCGCACGCTGCGGCCGCCCACGTCGCGCGTGTCGTCCCAGCCCATGTGGTACTTCACGTCGCCGCTGGGCTCGTCGGAGTTCTGCGCGGCGGCGTCGTTGGGGCTGTCCTGCACGGCCTTGAAGCCGGCCACGATGAGCTCCGCCGGCTTGCGCAGCACGTTCACGAGCACGTTGAGCCGCCCGCGGTGCGCCATGCCGATGAGCACGTCGCCGGCGCCCGCCTGCGCCGCCTCGGCGATGATCTCGTCCAGCATGGGCACCATGGCGTCGGTGCCCTCGATGGAAAAGCGCTTTTGCCCGTTGAACGCCCGGTGCAGGAAGTTCTCGAAGCCCTGCACCTGCGACAGCCGCTCCAGCAGCGCGCGGCGGCGCTCCGCCGGCAGGGGCTGCAGGTAGCGCCCGCTCTCGATGGCCTCGCGCAGCCAGGTGCGCTCGTCGGGGTTGGGCAGGTGCAGCCACTCGTACCCCACGCTGCCCATGTACACGGCGCGCAGGCGCTGCACCTCGTCCAGCGCGCTGGACGACGACGGGTCGTGGCCAAACACGGCCGACGCGGGGAGCGCGGCCAGGTCCGCGTCCGTAAGCCCGTGGCGCGACGGCTCCAGCACGGGGTCCGCGGGCGGGTCGCTGCCCAGGGGGTCCAGCCGCGCCGCCGTGTGGCCCCGGGCGCGGATGGCCCGGCCCAGTTCGCGGGCGGCGAACACCTTGCCGAAGTCCACGTTCGCCGGCGCGGCGGACGCGGACGGTGCGGCGGGGGTGCCGGCGGCGCTTTCCAGCCGCTGCACGTCCGCCGGGGTCAGCGAAGACAGGAACGCGCGCCAGCCCTCGTCCACGGACGCGGGATCGCGCGTGAAGCGCTCGTACAGGTCGAGCACGTAGCCCGCGTTGGGGCCGTGAAACTCGCGAAGCTCAGCCATGACAAACCCTCGTGGTGGCGCACGCGCGTGCGGATGCGCCCGTAAGCCCTGCCGCCGTCAGGGCGGAGGGCGAGCCGGGACAAGCTAGCCTGCGGGGCTGCGGGCCGCCAGCCGGGCGTCGCGCCTTGAAAGGCGATGCAGACGGCGGACCGCGCGGCGGGCGAACGGCATCTCCTCGAACCCCTCTGCTTCCGCGCCCCGGATCCGCCGGAACTCCTCGCGCGGACCCATCGGCCGGAGTCATCCGGAGCCCGGCCAGGGGCGATCCGCCGATCGACGCGGATCATCCCCGCGAATCCTTGTAAACTCATCCGCCGCAACCGTTCACGGACGGCTGCGGAAACGGACGGAAGCGGTGCGGCGGCATCCGATCATCGCCGGATCAGCGGAATCCACACGTTTTCCGTCCCGGCGGGTGGCGCAATGCGTGAAGTTTGATTAAATTCAGGGGTTTACGTGAGAAAGCGCGAACGAATAAACGAGACACGCGACGCAGTCGGACCCGGAAGTGAGAAGCCCGGGCCACGTGCAGCAGACGACATCCAAGGAACGAATGCGATTCGATGAGCTGAACCTCGCACCCGAGCTGGTGCGAAACGTAGCGGCGTTGGGATACGAGAC
>NZ_DASURI010000333.1:0-3245 GCF_036280135.1 Longimicrobium sp. | reverse complement strand
GAATGACAGCACGGGTTAGCCGGCATCCACTACAGAACCCATCCGAAAACCGCTCTCCTCGAGCGGCGGGGATGAAGCTCGAAAACGCTCGCGGGGCGTGCCGGATGATCGGCACGCCCCGCGTCGCGTCGCTACGGCGTCACGGTGATGGGGATCGCCGGGCTGTCGTAGTCGGAGTGGTTGCCATGCAGGATGTGGAACACCACCGTCGTGCTCCCCGCCGCCACGCCGTCCAGGTCCATGTGGTCGCCGTGCGAGTCGATCACGGCCACGGCTTCGTTTGCCACCGTCCAGTCCAGGCTGTGCTCGTCGTCCGTCGGCTCGATCTGGAAGCGGTCGCCGTCCTCGGCCACGAACCACACGGAGAGGTGCCGCGCCGCCCCGGCTGCCACCGTGAGCGAGCCGGTCACCTGGCGCGCGGCGTTGACGGAGACGAGCGTGGCGTCGTTCTGGTCCGTGATCACCATGCCGACCGCCTCTTCGTGGTCGTGGTCGTCCGGGCCCGTGCCGTCGCCGTCGCAGGCGGCCAGCGCGGCGGTGGCGAACAGCACCAGCGCGGCGCGGGAGATCAGGGACTTTCGCGTGAACATCATCATCATCGTCGGACTCCTTCAGTCGTCGTTGTCGCCGCCCCGCCGGATGCGGAGCGGAGGAAAGGAGCCGGCAGCGCGCCGCGGCCCGTTGCCGGCCATCGGCGCGTCTAGAAGTCGACGCGGTACAGCAGCCGCAGGTTGAGCCCCGGCTGGGGTGCCACCTCGCGGATGCGCGACAGGTGGTCGCGCCACACGCGGTCCGTCAGGTTGTCGGCCGCGAGCGTAAGGGTGTGCAGCCGGCCGGCGCCGTCCCAGCGCAGGCCGGCGGCGGCGTTCAGCAGCGTGTATCCGTCCGTGGGCGTCTCCAGCGGGGTGCCGTCCAGCGCCGTCCCGGGATAGACGCGGTCCTGCGCCGCGGCGCCCTCCACGCCCAGCTCGGCGAACCAGCGCGGCACGTCGCGGCGCACGCGCAGGGCGGCGCGGGCGGGCGGAATGGCGGGGAGCGGGTTCCACCCATCGTCCCCCCGCAGGTCGCCGCGCACCCAGCTGCCCGTGGTCTCCACGACCCACGCGCGCACGGGCTCCCACTGGATGCGCCCCTCCGCGCCCCAAAAGCGCGCGTCGCCGCCACGGGCCTGGTACACGGGGTAGCGGCCGAACCGCGGGTCCATCTCCCCCGTGGGCGCGTAGTAGATGAAGCCGTCGATGACGTTGCGGTACGCCGTCAGCTCGCCTTCAAGCCCGGCGCGCGCCACGCGGACGAACAGGTCCGTCCCCAGCCCCGCCTCCGCGTCCAGTTGCGGATTGCCGATCTCGTACGAGTAGGCGGCCAGGTGCGGCCCGCGGGAGAACAGCTCCTCGATGGAGGGCGTGCGATACGAACGCGCCACGCGCGCGCCGGCCTGCCATCCGCGTCCGATCCGGTAGACGGCCGCCGCGCTCCCCGACAGCGCGCCGAAGTCCCGCGTCCGCACGGAGATGCCGGCCACGGCGCGGTCGTCGTCCGGGTCGATGCGCGTCACGTCGTAGCGCGCGCCCACCTCCAGCCCCCAGCGGCCGCGCGACAGCTCCTCGTAGACGAACGCCGCCAGCGAGCCCTGCCGCGCGGAGCGGCTCCCCGTGGCCAGCCCGCCCACGTCCAGGTCCTTGCCGCTGGCCCAGATGCCGACGGCGCCCTCGTTGCGGAACGCGCCCTCGTGCCGGTGCCGCCCGACGAGGTTCAGCGTGCCCGTGCGCTGCAGGAACGACGTGCCGACGAACGTCTCGCCGTCCGTGCCGCGCTCCATCTCGTGGTGGCGAAAGCGGACGAGGTTCACGTCCACGTCGACGGATGCGAACGGGCCCACGCGCCGCAGCAGCGCGCCCTGCCCGCGGACGGCCGTGCGGCGGACGTCCAGGTCCACGCCGCCCTGGTGCGCGCCGGGGATGTCGCGGCCCTGGAAGGTGCCGGGGACGCCGTACTCCATCGCGTAGTCGCGCACGGCCACGCCCACGAAGCCGCGCGTCCCCACCCGGCTCGCACCCGCGCCCAGCCCGTAGCCGGCCAGGTCCGTGGACGGCAGGTCGCCCAGGGGCGTGCGCGTGTCGCCCGCACGGCGCACGCTGCCTTCCGCGCGCATGGCCCATCCGCCCACACCCGCCAGCCCGGACGCGCCCGCCGCGATGCCCCCGCTCGCGGACTCGCCCTGCAGGCTGAGGGTCCCCGACGGACGGTCCGGCCGTGTGCGGGGCACCTCCTCGCGGATGACGTTGATGACGCCGCCCAGCGCGTTGCTGCCGTACAGCAGCCCCGCCGGCCCGCGTACGACCTCGATGCGCTCCGCCGTCAGCGGCTCCACCATCACGCCGTGGTCCGCGGCGCTGCCGGCGATGTCGCCCGTGCGCTGGCCGTCCTCCAGCACCAGCACGCGGTCGCCGCCCAGGCCCCGGATCACGGGCTGGCTGGCGCCGGGGCCGTTGTAGCGCATGGCGATCCCCGGCTCGCCCGCGACGGTGGCGGACACGGTTGCGCCAAGCTGCCGGCGCAGCTCCGCCCCGCCCACGACCGTCGTCGGCCGGTACGTCTCCTGCCCGCCGCGCTCGCGCCCCGTCCCGGTCGCCACGACGGCGGACAGTTGCAGGGCGGATGGATGGAGCGCGATCGCCAGGTTCGCCGTCTGCCCGTCCGCCACGCGCACCGCGGCCTGCCCGGGCGCGTAGCCCATCCGCTCCGCCGCCATCGTGTAGGCGCCGGCGGGCAGATCGGCGAAGTGAAAGACGCCGTCCGCGTGCGACACTTCGCGGCGCCCCAGTTCCAGGATGCGGACGGTGGCGCCCGCGACCGGCTGGCCCGTGGCCGCGTCCGTCACGATCCCCTGCAGGGCCGCGTCCGCCTCCACCTCGGCAGATGAAGGAAACGCGGGGCGGATGGAGCTCTGCGCATCCGCCGTCCGCGCGAGCGGCAGGAGGAGGGTGATGACAATCAGTCCGCCACGCGAGGGACGGGATGCGGCGGATGGTGATGCGTGCGAATGCGCGGCGCATCCGCAGCGGTGGCAGGTGGCCGCGTGGCGCAGGCGCGCGCTCCACAGCGTGCCGATGGCCAGCAGCACGCTCGCGCCGATGGTTGCCGGCTCCTCCGGCAGCGGCGCGGCCAGGCCCGTCATCCACAGCAACGCCCCCGCGAGGACGACCAGCAGCGGCGCCCATCGTCCGTGCGCGCGGCGGCCCAGC
>NZ_DASURI010000332.1:0-2382 GCF_036280135.1 Longimicrobium sp. | reverse complement strand
CACCACGCCAGCACCTCGGCAAAGCGCCGGTCGTCCAGCGCGGCGAACATGGCGTGGCGGGTGAGCTTGGCCGACGTGAACGCCGGGCTGGGCAGCCCGCACAGGAAGCGCGCCTGGCGCCGCGGCGTGGACAACACCTGCGCCTGGCCCTGGCACAGCCGCCGGAACGCGCCCGCGTCGATGCGGGCCTCGATGGGGTGCGGCTCCGGCAGGGGCGGAAACGACGTGGCGCGCCCCGTCTCGCACCAGGTGCAGTGCCCGCACGGCACGTCGTGCGGCTCGCCGAAGTACGCCAGCAGGTAGTTGGTCTGGCAGCCGTCGCGCGTCACCAGCTCCGCCATCATCCCGATGCGCCCGATCTCCGCCGCCTCGCTGCGGTGAAAGCGCGAGACCAGGTCGTCCGTCACGGCGTCCACGTCCAGCCGCGCCACGAGCTTGTTGTAGCGCAGCCGCAGGTCGCTGGCCTGCACCTCCACCAGCTGCTGCTCGCCCAGCCACTCCACGGCCCGCACGGTGCGGCCGCGCTCCTCGGGATCCAGCCCGTCCAGCTCCAGCGTGTACCACGTGCGCCCGAACTTGGCGCGGCGAAAGATGCCGTCCACGAACCGGCCCCGCTCGCCCTGGAACCGGCTGACGATCTCGGGCACGGGGATCAGCGGGCGCAGCTTGTAGCCGGCGTAGAACGGCGTGGTCTGCCGCAGGATACCCGTCAGCTCCAGGTAGGTGAGGGCCGTGCGCAGCACGAGCTGGCGGATGTCGTGGCGGTTGCCCAGCCCCAGCGGCTGCACGTCGAAGGTGGCGTCGGACTCCGCCACGTCCATCACCAGCCCCTGGAGCGCGTCGCGGTCCGGCGTGTCGCCGAATACGAAGTTCTCCAGCGTCCCCAGGTCTTCCAGGCTGCCCAGCAGCTCCACGATGGACGGCAGCCCGTCACGCCCCGCCCGGCCGATCTCCTGGCTGTAGCTTTCCAGCCCCTTGGGCAGGTTGTAGTGGTAGACGTAGCGCACGTCGGCCTTGTCGATGCCCATCCCGAACGCGATGGTGGCCACCACCACGGCCCGGTCCGACGCCTTCCACCACTCCTGCACGGCCGAGCGGGCGTCGGCGTCCATCCCCGCGTGGTAGGCGCGGGCGGGGATGCCGGCCTGCGCCAGCACCTGCGCCACGTGCTCCGCCGTCTTCTGCAGCGTCACGTAGACGATGCCAGGACCCGGATCGCGCCGCTGGATGCGCTCCACCAGCACCCGCTCGCGCCGGGCCAGCTCCGTGGGCGTGGTGGACAGGAAGAGGTTGGGGCGATGGAAGCCCGTGACGATGGCGCACTCCGCCGGGATGCCGAAGCTGGCGCAGATGTCGTCCACGACGGCGGGCGTGGCCGTGGCCGTAAGGGCCAGCACCCGCTCCACGCCCACGGCGCGCGCCGTCTCGGCCAGCTTGAGGTAGTCGGGCCGAAAGTTGTGGCCCCACTGCGAGATGCAGTGCGCCTCGTCCACGGAGAAGAGCGAGATGTGGGCGCGGCCCAGCTGGTCCAGGAAGCGCTCGTTGTTGAAGCGCTCGGGCGCCACGTACAGGATCTTGAGCGTGCCCGCCCGCAGCCCGCGCTCCACCTCCAGCGCCTCTTCGCGCGAGAGCGAGCTATCCAGCCGCGCGGCGTCGATGCCGCGGCCGCGCAGGTAGTCGATCTGGTCCTTCATCAGGGCGATAAGGGGCGAGACCACCACCGTCACCCCGTCCAGCAGCAGCGCGGGAAGCTGGTAGCACAGCGACTTGCCGCCGCCCGTGGGAAAGACGGCCAGGGCGCCGCCGCCCGCCAGCAGGCAGTCGATGACCTGGCGCTGGCCGGGGCGAAAGTCCGGCAGGCCAAACCGCTCGCGCAGCACGTCCTCGGGAGAGGCGTGGGCCGGAGGGCCGGGATTCACGTCGGGTCCGTGCTCGTGCGAAATCATGTCGTTTGCCATGGGCGCGCTCGCAGCAGGGTGAAGGACGGCCGCGGGCGCGGACGGCGGCGCCGGGCGTGGGACGCCGCAAGTAAAATGGACAATTCCCCATTCGTCAAGCACCCCGGACAAACCCGTTCGGCCGCTGGCGCATCCGTATCGATTTGTGCGACCCCTGGCCGAAAGTGGACGCGTGAGGGCGGGGTGTTTTTCACGCCCGCTCCGCAAGCGCCCTGCCGGGGTGGATGCAAACGAAAGAAGGCCACCCGCCAGTGCGGGTGGCCTTCCGACCCTTCGGCCGGGGTGCGCCACGTGCCGAGGTTGTGCCTCCATGATAACCCCGCCGCCGCGGAGGGATCAAGTGGCGCCGGCCGCGGGGGTATCGTGCACGGGATCCGCGCTCGCGCCGGGCGCCCCTCCGCTCGCCGAGGCTCGCACCTCCCCC
>NZ_DASURI010000331.1:0-7029 GCF_036280135.1 Longimicrobium sp. | reverse complement strand
GGCAAGGACCGAGTCCGGCGGCAACGTCCCTGCCCCGCTGAGGAGATCCTTCAGTCGCGCCCGTAGTCTCGTGAACGGGCGAGTTCCGTGGGGGCCCTCCCTCAGGAAATCAACTCCGGTGCGCTGTGTTCACGCGGATTCAGCATGAACGCGGAACCGCTCCGGCCCAGGGGACCGGAGCGGTTCGACGCCTGTTCGGCAGAAGGCGCGACGTCAGACGTTCGCCAGGGCCTGCTCCAGGTCGGCGATGAGGTCCTCGACGTCCTCCACGCCGCAGGACAGGCGCACCAGGCCGTCCGTGAGGCCCATGGCGTAGCGGCGGTCGCGGGGGATGGACGCGTGCGTCATCATGGCCGGGTGCCCGATCAGGCTCTCCACGCCGCCCAGCGACTCCGCCAGCGAGAACAGGCGCGTGCTGTTGGCGAACCGCCCCGCCTTTTCCAGCGAGCCCAGCTCGATGGAGATCATCCCCGTGAATCCGCGCATCTGCGTCTTTGCCAGCTCGTGCTGGGGGTGCGACGCCAGGCCGGGGTAGTACACCTTCTCCACCTTGGGCTGCGCCTCCAGCCACTCGGCGATGCGCTGGCCGTTGGCGTTGTGGGCGGCCATGCGCAGGTGCAGCGTCTTGGTGCCGCGCAGGGCCAGCCAGCAGTCCCACGGGCCGGGGATGCCGCCGGCGGCGTTCTGCAGAAAGCGCAGGCGGTCGTGCAGCTCGCTGTCGCGCACGATGATCATCCCGCCCACCATGTCGCTGTGGCCGTTGACGTACTTGGTCACCGAGTGGATGACGATGTCGGCGCCCAGCTCCAGCGGGCGCTGGTTGTACGGCGAGGCGAACGTGTTGTCCACGCTCAGCAGGGCGCCCGCCTCCCTGGCCACCTGCGCCGCGGCGGCGATGTCCGTCAGCCGCATCATGGGGTTGGTGGGCGTCTCGATGTGGATGAGGCGCGTGTTGGGCTTGACGGCCGCGCGGATGGCGTCCGCCCCGCTGTCCACGAAGCTGAACTCGATGCCCATCCGCTCGATGACCTGCTTGAAGAGCCGGTAGGTGCCGCCGTACACGCCCTCGCCGCAGATCACGTGGTCGCCCGCGCTCAGCAGCTTGATCATGGTGTCGGTGGCGGCCAGCCCCGAGGCGAACGCGATGCCGTGCGAACCGTTCTCCAGCGCGGCCACGTTGCGCTCGTACGCCTCGCGCGTGGGATTGTGCGTGCGGGCGTACTCGTAGCCCAGGTGGCGGCCCAGCTCGGGCTGCACGTAGGTGCTGGTCTGGAACACCGGCGGCATGATGGCGCCCGTCACGGGCTCCGGAGACTGGCCGGCGTGCACGGCCAGCGTGCCCAGGCCCAGCCCGGCGGTATCGTTGGGGTTCTTCATCAGCGTATGGTCAGGTCCGATGGGTCGGTCGTGCGCGCGGCCCGGCGGGCGGCGGGCGGCAAGATAGCCATGCGCGCGCGGCGCGAGCAACGTCGCCCGGGCCGGAACGATGGTTCAGCTCCGGCAAAGTTTTCCCGTCCTGCTCCCGTATCAGTGGCGACGAACTGCGGCGGATCTGCGGAATCCCGCGCCGTTGCTGGGGATGTGCCGCGCGCCGGGTGCGGCACGGGACTGGCGGCGCCGGGGATGGCCAATCGACCAATTTCCCGCGATTCGCCTTGCGGATCGGTGGGGGCGCAGCTTATCCTAGGGCTGCAGCGGGCCGCCCGTGACGTACGCGGGGCGCCCTTTTCCCTCAGCGATCGCCCGGTGAATTCCACGCCCGCACGCTACCGCTCTCGGGGTCTCGTGAGAACAACCGCACCCGTCGTTGCCGCCGCCGCCCTGCTGGCGGCCGCGCCGCTCGCCGCCCAGGACGCGCCCTCGCAGGAGCGCGTCCACGTCGTGCGGCCCGGCGAGACGCTGTGGGACATTGCCCGCAACTACCTCAACGACCCGTTCCTGTGGCCGGAGATCTTTCGGCTCAACGCGGACGTGGTGGAGGACCCGGCCCGCATCTACCCGTCGGAGCGGCTGGTGCTGCCCGGCCAGGCCGGCCCCGTGTCCGAGGGCGAGTTCGCCCAGGTGCAGGGCCCGGCCGACGAAGGCCCCCGCGTCCGCTTTGCCGAGCGCGCGGTGCAGCCGGCCGTGCTGCAGGGCGACTTCTACCGCGCGTCGTTCGTCGCGGCGGAGGGCGAGGTGCCGCTGGTGGGCCGGTTCATGGAGCAGGAGTTCCAGTCCGTCGTGGACAACCGCATGCCCATGCAGGTGAACCTGTACGACCGGCTGTACGTGCGGGTGGACCCGTCGGCCGTGCGGGTGGGCGACCGGCTGCACTTTCTTCGCGAGGAGCGCCGCATCGACCGCCGCCGCCGCATGTACCAGCCCACGGGCGTGGGCACGGTGGCGGCGCTGGACGGCGAGACGGCCACCGTGGTGGTCGTGGGGATGTACGACCGCGTGGCGGTGGGCGACGTGGTGATCCCCGTGGAGGCGTTCCCCATCCGCGGCACGACGCGCGCGCGGCCCGTGAGCGCCGACCTGCAGGGCAAGATCCTGGCGTTCCAGGAGGCGCGGCCCCTGCAGCGCACGGAGAGCATCCTGTTCCTGGACATCGGCCGCAACGCGGGCGTGGCCGTGGGCGACGAGTTCGAGGCGTACGAGCCGCCCACGGGCCGCCGCTGGGGCACGCGCCCCGAGCTTACCGTGGCGCGCATGCAGGTGGTGCGGGTGACGGAGGGCACCGCGTCCGTCCGGGTGATGGAGCTGGAGCAGCCCCGGATTGCCGTGGGCCAGGCGGTGCGCCGCGTGGCGCGGATGCCGTGACGGTGCGCGCCGCGGCGGGCAGTCCCCGTGGTGCCGGCGGCGCCCTTCCCCCGGGAAGGGCGTTGCTGCTTCCGGTGTTCCCGCGTCCGGACGGACGGGGCCGCCCGTGAGCGCCACGCTGCACTGGGTGGCCCTGGCGGGCTACGCGCTGGCCGCCGCGCTGCTGGGCGTGTCGCTGGCCCGCAGCGCGCGCCGGCTGCCCGCGGCGGCCACGGCGTGCCTGGCCGCGGCCGTGGCCGCGCACGCCGGCGCCCTGGCCACCTTCCGGGCGGACTTCGGCGAGTGGCCGCTGGTGGGGCTGGGCCCGTCGCTCTCCGTGCTGGCCCTGCTCGTCGCCGTTGGCTCGCTGCTGCTGGCCACGCTGGGGCGCACGGGGCCGCTGGGGCTGGTCCTGGTCCCCGTGGCGGCGGCCCTGGCCGCCGTGGCGGAGGTGGCGGGATTCCGGCCCACGCCCCTGGCGCAGGAGCTGGTCTTCCGCGGGCCCTGGTTCGTGCTCCACGTGGTCCTGGCCATGGCGGGGTACGCGGGGCTCACGGTGGCGTTCGCGGCGGGGCTCATGTACCTGCTGCAGTTTCGCCAGCTCAAGGGCAAGCGCTTTGGGGCCGTGTTCCGCTTCTTTCCCCCCCTGGACACGCTGGACCGCATCGGGCGGCGGGCGCTGCTCGTGGGGCTGCCGTGCCTGACCGTGGCGCTGCTGCTGGGCTGGGCGTGGTCGGAGCGGTTCGGGCCGTCCATGCGGCCGGGAAACCCCAAAGTCGTGTGGGGGGTAATCACCTGGTTCGTGTTCGTGGCGGCCCTGGCCGCCCGCGCGGGCCGCGGCGCCCCGGACGCGCGCCGCGCGGCGCTGGTCTCCGTCGTGGGCTTTGCCGTCGTCGTGGCGGCGTACGTGCTGCTGCGCGCCGGCGAGGCGCGGGGAGCCGGGTTCCTGTGAGCGCCGCGTACCCCGTGATGATGGACGTGCGCCGCCTGCGCGTGCTGGTGGTCGGCGGCGGGGCCGTGGCCACGCGCAAGGTGGCCGGGCTGGTGGAAGCCGGCGGCCGGCCGGAGGTCGTGGCGCCCGAGGTGACCGATGACCTGCGGCGGATGATCGCGGACGCGGGGCTCGTGTGGCAGCCGCGGCCGTACCGCACGGGCGACGCGTCGTCCTTTCGCCTGGTGTTCGCGGCCACGGACCGGCCGGACGTGAACCAGTGGATCGCGGACGACGGCCGCGCGGGCGGCGCCCTGGTGTCGCGCGCGGACGAGGGCGGCGAGTCGGACTTTCACGTGCCCTCGCACCTGCGCCGCGACGACGTGGTGTTCGCCCTGAGCACGGGCGGCGCGTCGCCGCTGCTGGCGCGGCGCGTCCGCGAGCGGCTGGAGGCCACGCTGGCCACGCCCGGGCTGGGACGCGCGGCGCGCCGGCTGGCGGACGTGCGCGACGAGGTGCAGGCGCGCTGGGCCGGCGACGAGGGCCGGCGGCGCGCCTTCTGGTTCGACCTGATCACCCCCGAATTCCTGGACCTGGCGGTCGCGGGACGGGACGAGGACGTGGAGCAGGCCATCCGCCGATGCCTCTCGCAGTCGTAGGAGCAAGCCACCGCACGGCGCCCATCGAGCTCCGGGAGCGGTTCGCCTTTGGGCGGACCGAGATCCCGGGCGCGCTGGTGGAGCTGTCGGCGGACGGGTCGGAGGCGGTGATCCTGTCCACCTGCAACCGCACCGAGGTGTACCTCGCCCTCCCCGACGGGTCGGACGGGGTGGAGCACGCGCGCGCCCTGCTTTCCGCCCGCATCGGGGCCGAGGGCAACGAGGCCGCGCGCTACTTCTACGTGCACCGCGACCGGCAGGCGGCGGAGCACCTGTTCCGCGTGTCGTCCGGCCTGGACAGCATGATCCTGGGCGAGCCGCAGATCCAGGGGCAGGTCAAGGAGGCGTACGCCACGGCCCGCGAGGTGGCGTCGGACGACGGGCCCGTGGTGGGCCAGGCCCTCCACCGCCTGTTCCAGACGGCGTTCAGCATCGGCGGGCGGGTGCGCAGCGACACGGGGCTGGGCATCGGCGCCGCGTCCGTCTCGTCCGTGGCCGTGGACCTGACGAAGAAGATCTTTGGCTCGCTCAAGGGCCGCCGCGCGCTGGTGCTGGGCGCGGGGGAGATGAGCGAGGTGACGATGGAGTGCCTGCGCGCCGAGGGCGTGCGCACGGCCATCGTGGCCAACCGCACGTACGAGCGCGCCCGCGAGCTGGCGGAGCGGCTGGGCGGCGAGGCCATCCACTGGGAGGAGTTCGGACGGGCGCTGCCGGAGGTGGACATCGTCATCTGCTCCACGGCCGCCCCCCATCCCGTGCTGACGGTGGACCGCCTGCGGAGCGCCCTGCCTAGCGGCCCGCGCCGGCCCCTGTGCATCATCGACATCGCCATCCCGCGCGACGTCGAGGCGGCCGTGGGCGACGTGGAGAACGTGTTCCTGTACAACGTCGACGACCTGCAGGGGATCGTGGACGCCAACCTGGGCCGCCGCCGCGCGCAGCTGCCCGCGGCCGAGTCCATCGTCCTGGGCGGCGTGGACGACTTCTGGGCGTGGTACAGCAGCCTGGCCGTGGTGCCCACCATCCGCGCCCTGCGCGACCGCGGCGAGGCGCTGCGGCAGGCGGAGGTGGAGCGGGCGCTGCGCAGCCTGTCGCACCTTTCGCCCGAGGACCAGCTGGCCATCGACGCCCTCACCCGGGCGCTGGTGAACAAGGTCCTGCACGCGCCCACGGCCCGCCTGCGCCAGGCGGCCGGCAACGGGCGCGGCACGGGCGTGCTGGACACCGTGCGCTACCTCTTCGAGCTGGACGCGGGGCCGCACGAGCCCGGCGCCGACTGACTCACTCTCCCCGACGTTCCCGGACGTGATGCTGCAGCACAGCGGAAACGAGTTCGCCTCTGCCTGGCGGATGGTGGCCGAGGGCACGGCCAGCACCAAGATCATCATGGCGGTGCTGGCCATCATGTCCATCGGCTCGTGGTCCATCATCGTGTGGAAGCTGGTGCAGTTCCGGCGGATGCACCGCGAGGCCGACGTGTTCCTGGACCGCGTGCAGGCGGCGGAGCGGCTGGACGAGGCGTACGCCTGGGTGCGCGGCCTGCACGACAGCCCGTTCACCCGCCTGTTCAAGCGGGGGATGGGCTTCTTTGGCGAGCTGCGGCCGGGCGCCGCGCGGGCCGGCTCCGACGTGCGCGGCCTGTCGCCGGCGCAGCTGGAGGTGCTGCGCATCGTGCTGGAGAAGGAGGAGGGCGAGGAGCGTGACGACCTGGCCCGCGGGCTGAGCTGGCTGGCCATCATCGCCACGGCGGGGCCCCTGCTCGGTCTTCTGGGCACCGTGCTGGGCGTGATGAACTCGTTCCTTGGCGTGGCGGCCGCCGGGTCCAGCAGCATCACCGTGGTGGCGCCGGGCATCGCCGAGGCGCTGGTGGCCACGGCGGGCGGGCTGGTGGTGGCCATCCCGGCCGCCATGGCGTACAACTACCTGCTGGGCAAGCTCAACCGCTTCACGGGCGAGCTGGAGGGCATCAGCAGCGAGCTCATCGGCGCGCTGGCCCGCGAAGGGCGCATCTGATGCCGCGCCGCCGCAACCGCGCCGAGCTGGGCTACAGCGCCGAGATCAACGTCACCTCGCTGGTGGACGTGGTGCTCACGCTGCTGGTGATCTTCATGATCACCGCGCCCATGATGCAGGGCGGGGTGGAGGTCAAGGTGCCGCGCGCCCGCACGGAGTCCGTGCCGTCCGCCGACGGGCTCGTCGTTTCGATCGACCGGGGCGGGCAGATCTACGTGGGGACGGCGCGGGTGGAGTGGGCGCAGTTCAGCGCCATGTTCCCGCAGCTGGTGAAGGAAAAGGGCGCCAGCAACGTCTACCTGCGGGCGGACGAGGGGGTGCCGTACGGAAACGTGGTCCGCGTGCTGGGCGCCATGAAGGCCGCGGACGTGGCCAGCGTGGGGCTGATCGCCGAGGACGACCAATCCGGGAGCTGAGCCCATGAGCCGGCGCGAAGGACAGTGGAAGCCCGGACCCGTGGTGGTGTCGCTGCTGATGCACGGCGCCGTCGTGGGCGCGCTCGCCTTCGTAAAGCCCACGGAGCCGGAGAAGCGGCCCACGGAAAAGGTCTACGCCGTCGACATCGTCTCGCCGCCGCCCAACGTGCTGGGCCCGCCGATGACGGAGGCGCGCGCCAACCAGGAGCCCGGCCCCGCCGCGCAGCCG
>NZ_DASURI010000330.1:0-15251 GCF_036280135.1 Longimicrobium sp. | reverse complement strand
CCACAAACTGCGTGGGGGAGGGAGGTGGCGCGGGCGAGATCGGCGCGCGCAGGACGACTTTGCACGGGCCGCCCCCGTCGCTGCGCGACGAAGGGCCCTCTCCCCCGACCGCCTTTTCGCTCGTTCCTAGCGACGGCGGTCGACCCCTCCCCCAACTTCGGGGGAGGGGTTGGCGAGCGGGCGAGATCGCGCATGGTCGTGCAGTTCTCCCCCTCCCCCGCGAAGCGGGGGCAGGGGGCCGGGGGGTGGGGGCCCTCGCCCGTGCGAGACACCGTCCGTCTGCCTCGATTCTCATCCGCCCATGCAGCGCCCTGACGACTTCGCGCGCCGCGTCTGGGCCGGCGAGGGCGGCGCGCTCGGCGCCGCCCTCCGCGTTGCGCTGGCGCCGGCGGAGGCCGCGTTCCGGGGCATCGTCGCGGCGCGGAACGGGGCGTACGACCGCGGGTGGATGCGATCCGAGCAGGTCGGGCTGCCGGTGATCAGCGTCGGCAACGTGGCCGTGGGCGGGGCGGGGAAGACGCCGTTCGCGGCGTGGCTCGCGCGGCGGCTGGCGGACTGGGGACGAAAGCCCGCCATCGCCCTGCGCGGCTACGGCGAGGACGAGATCGTGCTGCACCGCGAGCTCAACCCCGACATCCCCGTCTTTCGCGGCAAGCGCCGCGCGGACGCCGCCCGCGAGGCCCTGGCCGCCGGCCGCGACACCGTCGTCCTGGATGACGCGTTCCAGCACCGCGCCCTCGCCCGCGACCTGGACCTCGTGCTGATCCCCGTGGAAGGCTGGGAGCCGCGCCCGCACGTGCTGCCGCGCGGGCCCTGGCGCGAGGGGCTGGACGCGCTCGCCCGCGCGCACGTCATCGTCCTCACGCGCAAGAGCGCGGACGCGGCGCGCGCGGAGACCGTCGCGGCGGAGGTCGCGCGCCTGCAGCCGGGCACGCCGGTCATCCGCGTGGCGCTGCTGCCGTCCGGTCTCGTTCCTCTGCGGGGCGGCGCGGGGACGACCGTCGATGCGCTGGCGGGCCGGCGTGTGCTCGCCGTGGCGGCGCTGGCCACGCCGGAGCCGTTCTTCGCCACGCTGCGGCAGGCGGGCGCGGAGGTGGATGCGGCGGCGTACCCGGATCATCATCCCTTCTCGGCGGATGATGCGCGGGCGCTGGTGGCACGCGCGGCGGGGCGGATGCTGGTGATGACGCACAAGGACGCGGTCAAGCTGCGCGCGCTGCTCCCCGCCGACGCGGACGCGTGGGTGCTGGAGCAGCGCGTGGTGATCGAGAGCGGCGCGGATGCGCTGGACGTCGCGCTGCGGCGCGCGCTAACGGAGCACGAGGGATGATGCAGGCGGACGTCGTCGTCATCGGCAGCGGCATCGCGGGGCTCAGCTTCGCCATCAAGGTGGCGAAGTACGGCTCCGTGGCGCTCATCACCAAGAAGAGCCGGCCGGAAAGCAGCACCAACTGGGCGCAGGGCGGCATCGCGGCCGTCTTTGGCGAGGACGACTCGCCCGCGCTGCACATGGAGGACACGCTGGTGGCCGGGGCCGGCCTCTGCCACCCGGACGCCGTGGACGTGCTCGTGCGCGAGGGGCCGGAGCGCGTCCGCGAGCTCATGCAGATGGGCGTGGACTTCACCCGCGAGCAGGGCGACCTGTCGCTGGGGCTGGAGGGCGGGCACTCGCGGCGCCGCATCGTCCGCGCGGATGACCTGACGGGGCGCGAGATCGAGCGCGCCCTGCTGGCCGCCGCGGCCGCCGCGGGGATCGTCATCTACGAGAACCACCAGGCGGTAGACCTGCTGATGGCGACGGATCCCGGCACGCTGGGCGAGCGCTGCTGCGGCGTGCTGGTGCTGGACACGGAGACGGGCGCGCTGGAGCCGTTCCTGGCCCGCGCCGTCATGCTCGCCACGGGCGGATGCGGGCAGGTCTACCGCCACACGACCAATCCGTCCATCGCCACGGGCGACGGCGTGGCCATGGCGTACCGCGTGGGCGCGCGCGTGGCGAACATGGAGTTCATCCAGTTCCACCCCACGGCGCTCTATCCCGCCCGGGAAAAGACCTTCCTCATCAGCGAGGCGGTCCGCGGCGAGGGCGCCGTGCTGCGCCGGCGCGACGGCTCCACGTTCATGGAGGGCTACCATCCGCTGGCGTCGCTGGCGCCCCGCGACGTGGTGGCGCGCGCCATCGACCGCGAGATGAAGCGTACGGGCGACCCCTTCGTGCTGCTGGACTGCTCGGCCATCCCCGAGCACGAGATCCGCGAGCGCTTTCCCAACATCCTGCGCGAGACGGCGGAGCGGGGGACGGACATGCTGCGCGAGCCGCTGCCCGTGGTGCCCGCCGCGCACTACCTGTGCGGCGGCGTGCTGACGGACACGCACGGCCGCACCTCCGTCCCCGGCCTGTACGCCGCGGGGGAGACGGCGTGCACGGGCGTGCACGGCGCCAACCGCCTGGCCAGCAACAGCTTGCTGGAGGCGGTCGTCTTCGCGCACCGCGCGTCGGAGCGGCTGGGGCCGCAGCTGCAGGTCACGCGTCAGCTGGAGCCGCGCGTTCTCCCGGCTTCCTCCGGCCGCGCGCAGCCGGAGGGCGTGCTGCTGGTGCACGACCGCGAGGAGATCCGCAACGTGATGTGGGACCTCGTGGGCATCGTCCGCAGCGACGAGCGCGTAGCCGTCGCCGAGGCGCGCCTGCGGCAGATCTCGCTTCACGTCAACGGCATCTGGGCCGAGTCGGCGCCCACGGCGGACCTGGTGGAGCTGCGGAACGTGATCCAGGCGGCGCTGCTCGTCGTCCGCTGCGCCATCCTGCGCAAGGAAAGCCGCGGCCTGCACTACACGGTCGACTATCCGTCGCGCGACAACGAACACTGCCTGCGGGATACCATCGTTGTGCGGTAGCCTGTTTTCTGCGAGATTTTGAACCAGCAGAAATCTCTTGAACCGAGGGTCCTATCCATGCCTCAGACGATCGCTCCCGAGGAACTGTTGATCGAGGAGGTCGAGTCCGCCGCGCTGCAGCTTCCGCGTGAGGAACGGGCCCGGCTGGCGGCGCGGCTGCTCAACAGCCTTGATGCACAGCCTCACTATGAGGAGGCCTGGGCCGCCGAGCTCCGCGAGCGCATCCGTGCCTTCAAGGCGGGCGAAATGAAGGCGATCTCCGAGGAGCAGGCGCTGGCGGAAGCCGAGGAACTGCTTCGGTGAAAGCACGCATCCAGCTTACCGAGGGGGCGCAGGGAGAGCATCTCGCGATCCTCCGCTACTATCGGTCTGGCGGTGTGGAGATCGCACGGGCGTTCAATCACGAATTCCAGCGTCAGCTGCGGCTGCTGAAGGATCGGCCCCGGCTGGGAGCCCCGTATCTAGAAGGAACACGGCGGAAGGTGTTCCGGCAGTTCCCCTATTCGTTCGTCTACGTTCTCGAAGCAGAAGACCTGATCACGATCCACGCGGTGCCGCACCACAGTCAGGATCCGGACTACTGGCTGGAGCGCGTGAAAGCCCGCCGTCGATGAAGATCGCAGTCGCTGCCGTGGGGAAGGCGAAGGGCGCCGTGGGCGAGGCCATCGGAGAATACGAGGTCCGCGCGCGGCGCTATTTCGCGTTCGAGTCGCACGAGGTCAAGGAGGAGCAGTACCGCGGCCGCGGCGACGCGCCCCGCGTGCGCGACGAGGAAGGCAAGCGCCTGCTCGCGCGCGTGCCCGCCGGCGCGGAGCTCGTGGCGCTGCACGAAACGGGCAGGGCGTGGGACTCGCACCGGCTGGCGGCGTACCTGGCCGGGCTGCAGCTGCGCGCCAGCCCCGGCGCGGCGTTCGTCATCGGCGGGGCGTACGGGCTCTCGGACGAGATCCTGGCGCGCGCCAGCCACACGCTCGCCTTGGGCGCCATGACGCTGCCACACGAGCTGGCGCGGCTGGTGCTCACGGAGCAGCTGTACCGCGCGGGGACCATCAACCGCGGTGAGCCGTATCACAAGGGCAGGGAGTAGGGCCGTCCGTGGAAGGTACACCGTGGAATCCAGGTAACCGGGAACGATCTCTGATGGGCAACATGAGGGGATCTGCTCAGGCGGCGGCGAGCCCCGCGACGGGTTCCCGCACCCGGAGCGCGCCTGGGTTGCTCGCTTCGTGGGCCGGATTGTGGATGATGCTCATCCTGAGCGGCTGCTCGACAGGGCTTCGGCAGAAAGGTCCGGAGCCCAACCAGTTCGCGTCGCTGGACGAAGCCCTCGCGGCATTGCCGCCCGGGTCCCTGCCGCCGATCTACATCCTCGACGGGACGATGTATCTTCAGCGCGAGCAGCTTCCCCCGCTCCGGGAGGTACGGTCGGTGGAAGTGGTTCCGCGCTACTGTTGCATGGCCTCGGTTGTCGTGGACGGCCGGTGTCCGCCGGTGATCCAGATCAGGACCAGCCGGCAGCCGAAGTATCCGTGACGGTGACGCGGCCTCGCTGGCTCCCGCTCCGGAGTCGCGATCTGGATTCCGCCTCCGTTTCGATCTGGGCTGATTTGGATGCGCGGACGGACTGGAATGGGTCCCCGGGGTGAGATGTTCGCTCCACGGGCATTCTCGAAAGCTGATTTCCGGATCGAGCGTCCAGTTTTCGGCCCGGGAGACACGCGGTGTTGCTCGCGGGCGGGGAAGCTTGTAATCTGTAACCTGTGTGGTTGCTCATTCGCGATGGAATCTTTTCGGCGACCAAGGGCGGTGGAGATCGCGTCCCCGCGCTTCCTGATCGGGAGGGCCCCCTGAGGCTCGACATCGAAGTCACACCACTGCGCGGCTCGCGCCTGGTGGACGACTACCGCGCCGGCCTGCCCAGGGCCGCGCGCTTTTTCGCCGGCAACCCCGACGACCTGGACGCCTTTCGCGTCAAGCTGGACGAGGTGCGCCGCCGCTTTGGACGGGCGGAGCGCGAGCGGGCGGCCGCCGCCGTACGCCCCACCTCCGCGTCGGCCGCGGCGCGGCTGGCGCGCTTCGTGGAAGAGGGCGGCGCCATGGTGACCACCGGCCAGCAGGCCGGCCTGTTCACCGGGCCGCTGTACACGGTGCACAAGATCCTCACCGCCATCCGCCTGGCCGCCGCGCTGGAGGAGGCGCTGGGGATCATCGTGCTTCCCGTCTTCTGGTCCGCCTCCGAGGACCACGACTTCGCGGAGGCCAACCACGCCGACGTGGTGGACGGGGCAGGGAAGCTACGCCGCCTCTCCGTCGCCGCGACGGACTCCCGTCCGCTCCCCATGAGCGAAATGAGACTGGGAGCGGATGCAAGTGATGTCTCAGGTGAACTGCGGGAACTCCTTTGTTCCCTTGGGAGTACCGCTGATCACCTCAGGGGTTTCTTGGAGCCGTATCAGCCCGGGCGGACCGTGGCGGAGGCGTTCCGGGAGACGATCGAGCGGCTCTTCGCGGGCTTCGACCTGCTGGTGACGGAGGCGTCCGATCCCCACGTCAAGCAGGGCTCGCTCGCCGTCCTGCGCGGCGCGGTGGAAGACGCGGCGGAGCACGAGCGGCTCATCCGCGAGCGCACGGAGGAGATGGAGGCCGCCGGATACGCGGCGCCCGTGACGGTGATGCCGGACGCGGCCAACGTCTTTTTCCACGGGCCGGAGGGCCGCGAGCGCCTGGCCCGCGCCGGGGACGGGTGGACGGTTCCCGGCGCCCGGATGCGCTTTTCCACGGAGGAGATCGCCGCGCGGATGCAGGCGGATCCCGCCGCGTTCAGCCCCAACGTGTTCCTGCGGCCGGTGGTGGAATCCGCCGTCTTTCCCACGCTGGCGTACGTGGGCGGCCCGGCCGAGACGGCGTACTTCGCGCAGATCGGACCGCTGTTCCGCGCGTACGGCATCCGCCCCCCCGTCGCCTATCCGCGCCTGTCCGTGCGCCTGGTGCCGGACGAGGTCGCGGAGAAGGCGCGTGCCCTGGCGCTGACGGACGAGGAGCTGCGCCTGCCGGAGCACGAGCTGGTGAGCCTCGTGGCCCGGCGGCGGCTGCCGGCGCACGTTAACGAGCGTTTGCACGCCCTGCGCGCCACGCTCGTGGACGGCTTCGGCGAGCTGATGGACGCGGGGATGGAGATCGACTTCAACCTGGACGTGGCCCTGGGCGCGCGGCGCAACCGGGCGCTTCTGGAGGTGGCCGAGGCGGAGCGCAAGATCCTGGCGCACTTCAAGAAGGCCGATCCGGGGATCGCCCGCGACCTGCCGCTGGTGCGCAACCACCTGGCGCCCGGCGGAACGCCGCAGGAGCGCGTGCTGAACGTCCTTCCCTACCTGGCGCTGCAGCCCACGCTGCTGCACGACATCGCGGAACGGATGAGGATCTCGTTAAGCCGGGGATCCGCGGAGCCGCCACCCGTTCCGGATGGCGCGCTCCATGCACCCGCGCGCCCCCAGCCGGCGGGCATCTCGCCGGACTCGATCTCCTGAACCGAACTCGCCCGCCGGGACGTCCCGCGCGGGCGTTCTTCCTCCCGAAGCCGCCGATGAGCGCCGACCGATCCGAGCCCGTTTCGCCGCGCATCCCCGAACCGGATCCCGACGAGACGCTGATCATGCCCGCGCCGGGCACCGAGGCGCTGGAGCACGGGTCGCTCTCCAGCGATCCCGAGGACGAGACGGTGCAGCCGGCCGCCGCCGTCCCCAAGGCGGCGAAGTCGTCCACGGCCGCGTCGGCCATGGTGGCGGCGGGCATCCTGCTCAGCCGCGTGATGGGCCTGGTGCGCGAGAGCGTGTTCGCCGCGTACTTCGGGACCACGGCGTTCGCGGACGTGTTCCGCGCCGCGCTCAAGATGCCCAACTTCCTGCAGAACATGCTGGGCGAGGGCACCCTGAGCGCGTCGTTCATCCCGGTCTACTCCGAGCTGCTGCACGAGGGCAGGGAACGCGAGGCGGGAAAGCTGGCCGGCGCCATCTTCGGCCTTCTGGCGGCGGGCGCGGGCGCCCTGGCGCTCATCGGCGTACTGGGCGCGCCGCTCATCACCACCGTCTTTCTCCCCGGCTTCGAGGGCGAGCGCTACGAGCTGGCCGTCCACATCACGCGCATCCTGTTCCCCATGGCGGGGATCCTGGTGCTGTCGGCGTGGTCGCTGGGCATCCTCAACAGCCACCGGCAGTTCTTTCTGCCGTACTTCGCGCCCGTCTTCTGGAACGCGGCCATGATCGCCACGCTGCTCCTGATGGGCAGCCGCCTGTCGCTGGACCGGCTGGTGGTGGCGCTGTCGTGGGGCGCGCTCATCGGCGGCGCGCTGCAGTTCCTGGTGCAGCTGCCGGGCGTGCTCAAGGTGGAGAAGGGGCTGCGCTTCTCGTTTGGCCGGGGCGTGCCGGGCGTGCGCGACGCGGTGACCAACGCGGGCCCCGCCATCACCGGCCGCGGCGTCGTGCAGATCAGCGCGTGGGCCGACACCTGGCTGGCGTCGCTGCTGAGCGTGGGCGCGCTGGCCATCTTTGGCTACGCCAGCACGCTGTACCTGCTGCCCATCAGCCTGTTCGGCATGTCGGTGGCGGCGGCGGAGCTGCCGGAGCTCGCGCGCCAGCGGCAGGGAAACACCGAGGCGCTGCGGCTGCGGACGTCCGCCGGCCTGGAGCGCATCGCGTTCTACATCGTCCCCTCGTTCGTGGCGTACGCGGTGCTGGGCGACGTGGTGATCGCCACCATCTATCAGCGCGGCGAGTTCACGCGGGCCGACACGCTCTCCACGTGGGTGGTGCTGCTGGGCTTCACGACGGGCCTGATCGCCACGACGGGGTCACGCCTGTTCTCGTCCACCTTCTTCGCCCTGCGGGATACCAGGACGCCGGCGCGGTTCGCCGTCATCCGCGTGGTGCTGTCCATCGTGCTGGGCATCGTGCTGATGCTCACGTTCGAGGGCGTGAAGGTGGACAAGTGGGGGATGAACATCCCCGCCGGGCCCCTGGGGCACCTGCGCGTGGGCGGGCAGCCGCTGGGCGTGTTCGGGCTCACGCTGGGCGCGGGGATCGCGGCGTGGATCGAGTGGTGGATGCTCAAGCGCGCCCTTCGCGCCCGCATCGGCGCGGTGGGCGCGGGCGCGGGGCCGCTGTCGCGGATGTTCGCGGCGGCGATCGCCGGCGCCGCCGCGGGCTGGGGCGTGCGGCTCCTGCTGCCGGACGGCGTGAGCTCGCTCATCTCCGGCGTGCTGATCCTGGGCGTGTACGGGCTGGTGTACTTCGGCGTGGCGGCCGCGCTGGGCCTGGAGCAGAGCGGCGCCATCTTCCGCCGCATCAAGGGGATGCTGGGGCGGCGGTAAGGGACGGTTCCGGCGGGTGGAAGCCGACCAGACGGCATTCGTGCGGATGGGGACGGATCGCGCGGAAGGGCCCCCACCCGCTCGATAGCTCGCGACCTCCCCCGCTACGCGGGGGAGGTGAAGGTTCGCCTCACGATGGACGGATCGCGCCGGGAGCGGCCCGCCCCTCTCCCGGCCTCTCCCCGCTCGTTCCTCGCGGAGAGAGGAGAACCCATCCCGTGCACGAATGGGCATTCGCGCGCTGAACCGTCCATGAGAACAACCCCTCCCCCGGAGTTGGGGGAGGGGTCGCCGCCGAGCCGCGAGGAACGAGCGGCGCAGGCGGCGGGGGAGAGGGCCCCCCGTCGCGCAGCGACGGGTCCCCGCCTTCCCTCCAGTCTCTGTCAATCGCCCGATCCCGATCTGCCCAATCCCGATCTGCCGATCCCAAGCCGCTGTCCCTCAATCCGCCCGATCCCGATAGCCCATGCCGCCCGATTCCCATCCGTCCGCTGCCCCCTCCGATCCGCGCGCCCTCGCCGAGTCCATCCGACGCGCGCTGATCGCGGCGGGGGAGGCGGCGTACGAGGACGCGGGAATCCAGGGGCTCTGCGCGGAGGGACGCTGGGAAGCCGCCGTCTCCGCCATGCGCGCCATCGACGTCGAACGCCTCGCTCTCCGCTCATCCGCGGACGCCGATCCGAAGGCGCCCACGTCGGCCTAAACCGCGCCGTTCCGGGTGTGACCGGAACGGCGCGATCGGTGTATCATCCTCTCCCGTGAATCACGACCGATCCGACGCGCCGTTCGCCGTATGATGCCGCTCGACACCACCACGCTGGACGCCAAGCTCCGCCACCTCACCACCGCCCCCGGCGTGTACCTGATGAAGGACGCCGAGGGCACCATCATCTACGTGGGCAAGGCCAAGTCGCTGCGCCCCCGGGTGCGGTCGTACTTTCAGTCCGGCGCGCAGCACGGCATCAAGACCCGCGAGATGGTGCGGCGGGTGACGGATTTTGACACGATCGTCGTCCGCAGCGAGGCCGAGGCGCTCATCCTGGAGAACAACCTCATCAAGGAGAACCGCCCGCGCTTCAACATCAACCTCAAGGACGACAAGACCTATCCGTACATCAAGGTGACGGCGGAGGCGTTTCCCCGCGTGTTCGTCACCCGGCGGCTGGTTCGGGACGGCGGGCGCTACTTTGGCCCGTACACGGACGTGCGGCGCATGCGGCAGTCGCTGGAGCTGGTGAAAAAGCTGTACACCGTGCGCTCCTGCCACTACAACCTGCCCAGGGACGTCCCCGCGCGGCCGTGCCTAGACTACCACATCGGCCGGTGCAAGGCGCCGTGCGTGGCGTTCCAGTCCGCGGACGAGTACAGCGCCATGGTCGAGGAGATCACCGAGGTGCTGGGCGGCCACACGCGCCTGGTCGCGCGGCGGCTGCAGGCGGAGATGATGAAGGCCGCCGAGGAGATGAACTTCGAGCGGGCCGGCGAGCTGCGCGACAGCATCAAGCAGCTGCAGTCGCTGGAGCGAAAGCAGCAGGTGCTGGACGTGTCCGGATCGGATCGCGACATCGTCGGCTTCGCGCGCGACGGGGCGGACGCGTGCGGCGTGGTGATGCAGATCCGCGAGGGCAAGCTGCTGGGCCGCGAGGCGCAGTTCATCACCGGCCTGGAGGACGAGAGCGACGCGGAGGCCCTGTCCGCCTTCGCCACCCGCGTCTACGCCGACCGCCTGCACCGCGACGCCGACAGCATGCCGCCGGAGGTCTTCTTCGGCCTGGACTTCGAGGACCGGCCGGTGCTGGAGGAGCTGCTGCGCGCGGAGGCCAGGCGCGCCGTGCGGCTGCACGTGCCCCAGCGCGGCGAGAAGGTGCAGCTGGTGGAGCTGGCGGACCAGAACGCCCGCCACCTGCTGGAAGAGCGCAAGCTGATGGGCAACACGGCCGCCGAGCGCGCGCCGGACGCCCTGTACGAGCTGCAGGAGGTGCTGGAGCTGAGCACCGTGCCGCGGCTGATGGTGTGCTTCGACATCTCGCACACACAGGGCACGGAGACGGTGGCATCCGCCGTGTTCTTCGAGAACGGCGAGCCGGCCAAGGGCGAGTACCGCAAGATGAAGATCCGCGGCGAGTGGGGGAACGACGACTTCGCGAGCATGCACGAGGCTGTCACCCGCTGGTTCACGCGCCGGGTGGAGGAGGGCAAGCCCCTGCCGGACCTGACGGTCATTGACGGCGGCAAGGGCCAGCTGGGCGCCGCGCTCAAGGCCCTGGCGGGCTTGGAGGCGCTGGACCTGCCGCAGCTGGCGGTGATCGGCTTGGCCAAGAAGGAGGAGGAGATCTTCCTGCCCGGGCAGTCCACGAGTATTCGCCTGCCGCGCCGCAGCCCCGCGCTGCGCCTGCTGCAGCGCCTTCGCGACGAGGCGCACCGCTTTGCCATCACCTACAACCGCAAGCTGCGGACAAAGCGCACCATCCGCTCGGAGCTGTCCACCATCCCCGGCGTGGGCCCCAGCCGGCAAAAGGCGCTGCTGGCCAAGTTCGGCTCCATGCGCGGCGTGATGGCCGCCACGGAGGCCGAGATCGCTGCGCTTCCCGGCTTTGGCGCCGGGCTCGCGAAGAAGGTGAAGGAGGCGCTGGGGGGAGGAAAGGCGGCGTAGGGCGGGTCGGGTGAAGCCCCGTTCGCACCCGCCGCCGGAGCGAATGAATTCGCCGCTGGAAAGGCACGAAGTCCGCCTTCGCGGACTGCCCCAGCGCAGATCGTCGCGTGTGCACCGGGGGCGCCCATTGAGCAGTTGAAGCCTCACGCAGTTTGTGAGGCTTTCCGCAGTTGTTGCGGCGGGTTTCTCGCGCACGCTGGTGAAATGATATACCGACCGACATCGTTCGCGGGGACTTGACAGCGTGTGCACTCCGTGTGACTCTTGGGTGTCCACATCGTGTGCCTCAAACTTTGGGAATGGAGGTGACCAGATGATGATGCTGGAGTCCTTGCACGAAGAGGCACGGGCCGCCAACGATCGCCTTGGACAGTCAATGGACGTGTTCATCGCCGAGATGGCCGCCGCCCGCGCGTGGGCGAGCACCGCCGGACTCCCACCGCCCATACCTTCTGCCCTGAGCAACGATGAGCAGCCTGTCCGATCTGGGCCAGCGAGTCGCGGACCTGTATAGGGAGATCGTAACCACCACCGTCCGCTTCGAAAGCCTGAGCCGTGAGACCACCACCGCGGTCGCGGAGATCAAAACGGCCGTCCAGTGGTTCGACGAGCGGATGCAGCAGATGCACCTGGACCACGTGCGGGAGCGCGCGGAACTATCCAGCCAGATCAAGGGCCTGGAGGCGCGACTCGACGCGCTGAGCGAAAGCGCCCTTCACGCCGTCGCGCGCGACGCCGCCCGGCAGGCGATGCAGGGCCTCCTCGTGGAGGGTGAGCCTCCGACCGCCGCAATCCGCATCCTGGACGCCGGAAGCCACCGCCTTGGCCCGAGCACCTCGTGAATCCGCGGATCCGTCACGAAAAAAGAACCGCAGCGCCCGTTGGGGACGCTGCGGTTCTCTTTTGGGTAGCGGATCGGACCGGCGTTCGACGCTCAGACTGCCGCGTGCTCCGGCACGTGCGTGAGCCAGCCGTGCGTATCCGCCGCGCGGCCGCGGACGATGTCCAGGTAGCGCTGCTGGATCTGCCGCGTGACGGGCCCCATCCGCCCCTCGCCCACCGTGATGCGGTCCACACTGCGGATGGGCGTGACCTCACTGGCCGTCCCCGTGAAGAACAGCTCGTCGGCCAGGTACAGCCACTCGCGCGGCACGCCCACCTCGCGCGTGGGGATGCCCAGGTCCGCGGCGATCCGGAGGATGCTGTCGCGGGTGATGCCGTTGAGGTTGGTGCCGTCCAGCGCCGGCGTCATCAGCACGCCGTCGCGGACCAGGAACACGTTCTGCCCCGTGCCCTCGCTCACCAGCCCGCCCGGCCCCAAGGCGATGGCGTCGGCGTAGCCGTCCTCGATGGCCTCCATGCGCCCCAGCTGCGACAGCAGGTAGTTGCCGGCCGCCTTGGCGCCCGCCGGGTAGGTGTTGGGCTCCTGGCGCTGCCAGCTGGACACCTTTACGTCCACGCCCTGCTCCAGCGCGCCCTCGCCCAGGTACGTGCCCCAGGGCCAGCACGCGATGTACACCTCCAGCGTGCTCCCCACGGGCGACAGGCCGGCGCTGCCGTAGCCGCGCACCACCATGGGCCGGATGTAGCACTCGCGCACGCCGTTGCGGGCCACGATGTCCACGCACGCTTCACTGATCTGCTGCATGCGGTCGGCGATGTCCATCCGGTAGATCTTGCACGAGTCCTTCAGCCGGCGCAGGTGCGCGTCCAGGCGAAAGATCGCGGGCCTCTCGGACGTTTCGTAGGCGCGGATGCCCTCGAACAGCGAAGAGCCGAACTGCAGGGAGTGTACGAGCACGTGCACGTTGGCTTCGCGCCAGGGCACCCACTGCCCGTCGTGCCAGATCCACTCGGTCTCGTTGATGTTGCTGGCCATCGGTCCTTCGGCTGCTCGAAAATGGAAGGGTGATCCGGGCCCGCCGCGCGGGCGCAGCAAATTGACACCCGCGGCCCCGCGGGGCCAGGGGCCGTAACGGAAACCGCCGTCCGCGTGTCATCCATCGGGCCCTGCCATCCTGGCCGCGCCCCCCGCGTACGCTTCGTGCGTTGGTGCTCGGGCGCGGGGACCAACGGACAACACACGGAGCGCAGAACCGGGAGAGGGCTGGATGAAGATCGCCGTGCTGATGGGGGGGACGAGTGCGGAGCGGGACGTGTCGCTGGCGTCGGGGCTGGCCATTACGAAAGCCCTGCGCGAGCGGGGGCACGACGTCTCCGTGGTGGATACGGCGACGGGGTTCATCCCCGAGGGAGAAGAGAAGGACCTGCTCCCCGGCGGCGTAAAGAGCGCGCCGCCCAGCAACATCGCCCAGGCGCTTCCGCTCATCGGCCTGGGGCAGGTGGAGCAGCTGCGGTCCGCCGACCTGGCGTTCCTGGCGCTGCACGGCGGCGCGGGTGAGGACGGCACGGTGCAGGCGCTGCTGCAGCTGGTGGGTGTGCCGTACACGGGCTCGGGGCCGCTGGGCTCCGGCATCGCCATGGACAAGGACGTCACCAAGCGCCTGCTGCGCGACTCGCAGGTGCCCACGCTGCCCTGGCGGGTGGCCCGCGCGCCGTCGTTCGCATACGACCCCGACACCATCGAGGACCTCGTCGGGCTGCCCTGCATCGTCAAGCCGTCGCGGCAGGGAAGCAGCGTGGGCATCCACGTGGTGAACGACGCGTCGGAGCTGCAGGCAGCCGTGCAGGATGCCTCGCAGTACGACAGCGAGGTGATGATCGAGCGCTTTGCCAAGGGCCGCGAGCTCACCGTGGGCATCCTGGGCGACCAGGCGCTGCCGCCCGTGGAGATCCGCCCCAAGAAGGGCATCTACGACTACGAGAGCAAGTACACGCCGGGGATGACGGAGTACCTGTGCCCCGCGCCCCTGGACGAGGAGGTGGTGGCGCAGATCCAGGCGTACGCCCTGCGCGCGTTCAAGGTGCTCAAGCTGCGCGGATACGGGCGGATCGACTTCATCCTGGCCAAGGAGCAGCTGTTCTGCCTGGAGGCCAACACGCTCCCGGGGATGACGGCCACGAGCCTGCTGCCCAAGGCGGCGGCCGCGTCCGGCATTGACTTTCCCGAACTGTGCGAGCGCATCGCGCGGAGCGCGGTGGCCGGCTGACCGGGTCCCACGCGCCCCGGCGAAGGCCGACGGAGCCGCCGCCGGGGTGCGTGAAGCCGGACGCGTGGGGCGGGTGACTACCGCGCGGACGGTGTGCGGGTTTATCCTCCAGTGGCGCGGGACCGCGTCGGCGGGACCGGTGTAGTGATGGGCAGGCGGCCCCGGACGGCCGCGCGGCCTTTCCCCGAAGCACGCAATTCTTCTTTTCGCAATGGCTTACCGGGATTCATACGGGGGCGGAGGGTTTGGCGGGGGGTTCGGCGGCAGCACCCTCACCCCCTGGGTCAAGCGCCTGCTCATTGCCAACACGGCCCTCTACGTGGCCGTGCTGCTGGGCCGATTTTTCCTGCCGCCCGGCTTCGTGCGCGACTGGGTCGCGTTCCAGCCGGCGGACTTCCTCACGCGGCCGTGGACGCTGGTCACGTACGCGTTCTTCCACGCGGGGGTCATGCACCTGCTGTGGAACATGCTCACGCTCTTCTTCTTCGGCCCGCCGCTGGAGGAGAGATGGGGCTCGCGCGGGTTCCTCAAGGTGTACCTGGTGGCGGCCGCCGGCGGGGCGCTGTTCTCGGTGCTGTTCGCCTTCCTGGATCCGGGCACCTACATCGTGGGCGCGTCCGGGGCCACGCTGGGCCTGATGATGGCGTTCGCCATGATCTGGCCCGACATGGAGGTGCACATCCTGGGGATCATCCCCGTGAAGATGAAGTGGCTGGTGGGCGCCCTGGTGTTCATCAACCTGGCGACGGCGCTGGAGGGCGGATCGGGGACGGCCGTGCTGGCGCACCTGGGCGGCATGGCGGCCGCGGCGCTGCTGCTCAAGAGCCCGTGGGCGCCCAGCGCCTGGGGCGAGCTTCCCAACCGGCCGCGCCGCGCGCAGCAAAAGCGCACCACGGCGCTGGTGCCCTGGGGCGGCAAGAAGCCCGCGGCCACGGCGCAGGCCGCCGCCACGGCCACGCAGGCCCGTCCCGCGCCCACCCGTTCGGCCAAGGCGGAGCGCGAGCTGCTGGACGACGTGGACCGCATCCTGGACAAGATCAGTGCCCAGGGCCTGGCGTCTCTGACGGAGGAGGAGCGCAAGCGGCTGGACGAGGTGAGCCGGCGGTATCGCACGAACTGAGGCAGGGCATAGAACTGCGGGGCACAGGGGAGAGGTTACAAGGGACAACCGGCGACGACGGTTCCCGGCAGATCAGGCTCCGGCTCCCGCAGCCGATGATGACGAGAA
>NZ_DASURI010000329.1:0-6072 GCF_036280135.1 Longimicrobium sp. | reverse complement strand
GTTGTATCGTTGCCTACGGCGCGCGCAGCCCGACCCGGAGCGCAGCGGAGGGGCACGCCCGAATCCTGCAGTTGCGGTTCCGGTCGCGCTTGCCCCAGCTTTCGTTGGGCCGGAGGTTGAACATTCCGGGGCGGCGGACGTATTCAGCGCAGTCAAATCTGCACATCAGACATACAGGGCAATGACGGACACGGCGACGCTGGACATCCAGCCGGGACGGCTGTTCATCGGGGGCGAGTGGCAGGACGCCGCCTCCGGCAAGACGTTCGAGACCATCAACCCCGCCACGGCCGAGCCGCTCACCACGGTGGCCGAGGCCTCGGGCGACGACGTGGACCGCGCCGTACGCGCCGCCCGCGAGGCGTTCGAGAGCGACGCGTGGCAGAACATGGATGCCCGCAAGCGCGGCAAGCTGCTGTACGCCATCGCCGACAAGCTCGAGGAGCGCGCCGACGAGCTCGCCCGCCTGGAGACGATGGACAACGGCAAGCCCGTGCGCGAGGCGCGGATGATCGACATCAAGGAGTCGATCGACTGCTTTCGCTACTACGCGGGGTGGGCCGACAAGATCGCCGGCGACGTGATCCCCGTTCCCGGGCCGTACCTCAACTACACGCGGCGCGAGCCGGTGGGCGTCTGCGGGGCCATCATCCCGTGGAACTACCCCCTGCAGATGGCCGCGTGGAAGGTGGCACCCGCCATCGCGTGCGGGAACACCGTCGTCCTCAAGCCCGCCGAGCAGACGCCGCTGACGGCGCTGGAGCTGGCCCGCGCCGCCGCCGAGGCCGGCCTGCCCGCCGGCGTGCTGAACGTCGTCCCCGGCTTTGGCGAAAGCGCCGGCGCGGCGCTCGTGAACCACGCGGACGTGGACAAGATCGCCTTCACGGGATCCACCGGCGTCGGCAAGATCATCCAGAAGCAGGCGGCCGACACGCTCAAGAAGGTCTCGCTGGAGCTGGGTGGCAAGAGCCCCAACATCGTCCTGGACGACGCGGACGTGGACGCGGCCGTGCGGGGCGCCAGCATGGCCATCTTCTACAACACGGGCCAGGCGTGCACGGCGGGCTCGCGCCTGCTGGTGCACGAGAAGATCCGCGACGAGTTCGTGGAAAAGCTGCTCAAGCGCGCGGCCGGCTACGTGCCCGGCGACCCGCTCAACCCCAAGACGCGCCTGGGGCCCCTGGTGAGCCAGGAGCAGCTGGACCGGGTGATGGGCTACATCGAGACGGGCAAGTCCGAGGGCGCCGAGCTGCTGATGGGCGGCGAGCGCGTGGAGGTGGACGGCAAGCGCGGCTACTTCCTGCAGCCCACGGTCTTTGGCGGCGTGATGCCCAGGATGACCATCGCCTGCGAAGAGATCTTTGGCCCCGTGCTGGCCGTGCAGACGTTCGCGGACGTGGAGGAGGCCATCCAGGTGGGCAACGACAGCGAGTACGGGCTGGCCGCGGCCGTGTGGACGCAGGACGTGCGCAAGGCCCACCACGTGGCGCACAAGCTGCGCGCGGGTACGGTGTGGATCAACACGTACCACAACCTGGACACGGCGTCGCCGTTCGGCGGGTACAAGCAGAGCGGCTACGGCCGCGAACTGGGCCGCTACGCCCTGGACCTGTACACGCAGGTCAAGAGCATCTGGGTGAATTTGGGGTGAGGTGAGTAATGGATTACCACCGTCGCTCCGGGTCATCCGAGCGGCGGTGGTTCTCTTTGTCCCACGTATACATGTGTGCCATGCCTTTCCGTATATACGTCGACCCATCGAAGAGCGGTGGTGGCGACGAGATTACAGAAGCGGAATTCATTACCCTGCGGACGGCGAGATCTAACGTGTCGATCGCTGCGAGCGTTGAGGAAAAGTTCGGTATCTTGCTCGGTAACTATGAAGAGCTTGAAACAGCACTACTAATTGAGGCCGCTCACAAAGTTATATTCCAGGATATAAATCCTTCGCGCGTGCAGGATATGCTTTACACGCTAAACCGGCGCGTGATCAACCTATTAACATCGTGCCGGTTGTATATTGATCACATTCAGCACGACCTCAACTCGATATTCGGTAAAGCGTCTGGGAGGGCCGAGGTGGCTGTACAAGCAATGAATTATCAGTACGACGTCAAGCTCGGATACCGTGTGATGGAGGCGCTCAGGAATTACGTACAGCATCGCGGATTACCCATTGCTGGAGTGCTTTTTGGGGTGATGCCCGATAAGCCGCGCGTCGGTTTCGCCGCACACACGGTGACGCCGTTGTTGAACACGCATAAGCTTGATGACGATGGTGGATTCAAGCAGAGCGTGCTGAATGAGTTGATGAGTGCTCACGGAGAACAGGCTGATCTTAAGCCGCTCGTCCGGGAGTACATCGAAGGAATTACCGAGGTGCACAGAAAATTTCGAGAAATCATTGCTGTTGATGTAAAGCAATGGGAATCCACGCTCATGAGGGAGATGGCCCAGCGATGCACCCTTGATGGCGGTGCTCAGGCTTTAGCCGTGGTCCACACCGACGATGCTGGACACACGGTTGAAGAGTTCCACCTCTATTGGGCGTTCCTCATGCGGCGTCGGGAGTTGGAACAGCGAATGCCGCTTTATACCCCCCTGCGCAAGCCAGTAGTGACGAGCGACGCGGACGATCTGACGCAGATGACGAGGACGAATCGAGAATGACCGACGCATACATCCTTGACGCCGTTCGCACGCCCGTGGGCCGGTTTGGCGGCGCGTTTGCTTCCGTGCGGCCCGATGACCTGGCGGCCACCGTCGTCCGCGCCGTCGTGGAGCGCACGGGGATCGACCCGTCCGCCGTGGACGACGTGATCTTCGGGTGCGCCAACCAGGCCGGCGAGGACAACCGCAACGTGGGGCGCATGGCCCTCCTGCTGGCCGGCCTTCCCGTCACCGTGGCCGGGCAGACGGTGAACCGCCTGTGCGG
The DNA here is from genome assembly GCF_036280135.1 of Longimicrobium sp. Taxonomy (GTDB): domain Bacteria; phylum Gemmatimonadota; class Gemmatimonadetes; order Longimicrobiales; family Longimicrobiaceae; genus Longimicrobium. The sequence goes on along the minus strand of NZ_DASURI010000329.1, from coordinate 3,137 downwards.
ATCCGGCCTGGAGGCCGTGCGCAGCGCCATGCACGCCATCCGCGCCGGCGAGGGCGAGACGTTCATCGCGGGCGGCGTGGAGAGCATGACCCGCGCGCCCTGGGTGATGCTCAAGCCCGAGGAAGGCTACGCCCGCGGCGTTCCGCAGATGGCCGACTCGCTCCTGGGCTGGCGCTTCGTGAATCCCAAGATGCCGCCGGAGTGGACGGTTTCGCTCGGCGAGACGGCGGAGATCGTGGCGGAGGAGTTCGGCGTGAGCCGCGAGGACCAGGACGCGTTCGCGTTCAACAGCCAGCAGCGCGCGGCGAAGGCGATCGCCGAGGGCCACTTCCGGGGCGAGATCGTCCCCGTGGAGGTGCCGCAGCGCAAGGGCCCGCCCAAGGTCGTCGACACCGACGAGCACCCGCGCGCGGACACCACCCTCGAGGGGCTGACGGCGCTCAAGGCCGCGTTCCGCAAGCAGGGCGGCACGGTGACGGCCGGCAACTCGTCCGGGCTCAACGACGGCGCGTCCGCGTTGCTCGTCGCGTCCGGCGCGGCGGCGGAGCGGATGGGCATCAAGCCCATGGCGCGCATCGTGGCCAGCGCGGTGGCGGGCGTGGAGCCGCAGCGGATGGGCATCGGGCCCGTGCCGGCCACGCGCAAGGCGCTGGCGCTGGCGGGGCTGGAGGTGGGCGACCTTGGCCTCGTGGAGCTGAACGAGGCGTTCGCCGCGCAGTCCGTGGCGTGCGTGCGCGAGCTGGGCATCGACCCGGAGATCGTGAACGTCTCCGGCGGCGCCGTGGCCGTGGGCCATCCGCTGGGCTCGTCGGGCGCGCGCATCCTCACGACGCTCGTGCACGAGATGCACCGGCAGGGGGTGCGCTACGGGCTGGCGTCCATGTGCATCGGCGTGGGCCAGGGCATCGCCATGATCGTGGAGCGCACGGAGCGATGAGCGATTCCGCCGCATCCATCGAATCCGCCGCGACCACATCCACCGACACCGTCCTTCTCCGCGTGGAGGAGGGCGTCGCCTGGATCACGCTCAACCGCCCCGACCGGCTGAACGCCTTCGCGGGCGACATGCGCGACCGCCTGCACGACGCGCTGGGCCGCGCGGCGACGGACGCGGACGTGCGGGTGATCGTCATCACGGGTGCGGGCCGCGGGTTCTGCACGGGCGCGGACGTGGAGGTGATGAGCGACCTGCTGGGCCGCGGCGACGACGTCACGTTCGAGCGCCTGGTGCACGCGGGGATGCGCGTCGTCCGGCGAATGCAGTCCATCGAGCAGCCCGTGGTCGCGGCCGTGAACGGGCCGGCGGCGGGCGCGGGCGCGTCGCTGGCCCTCGCGTGCGACTTTCGCGTCGCGTCGGAGAAGGCGAGCATCGGCGTCACGTTCAACCGCATCGGCCTGCACCCGGACTGGGGCGCCACGTATTCCCTGCCCCGCCTGGTGGGCCCCGGCCGCGCCGCGGAGCTGGTGATGACGGGGCGGATGGTGGACGCGCGCGAGGCGGAGCGCATCGGCCTCTTCGACCACGTGTTCACCGCGGACGCGTTCGACGGCGAGGTGCGAAAGATGGCGGCGGAGCTCGCCGCCAAGCCGCCCCTGGCCCTGCGCCTGGCCAAGCAGACGCTCGCCGCTTCGCTGGATTCCGGCCTGGATGCGATGCTCGCCGCGGAGGGCGAGCGCCAGATGCGCTGCTTCCGCTCGGCCGACGCCCAGGAGGGTATCGCCGCGTTCAACGAGAAGCGGCCGGCGGTGTTCCGGGGAGAATGACTGATGTCCCATGAGCAGCGGATTACAAGTCCGCTGGCCCGGGGAGCGCCAGGACCAGGGAACTCATGATCCCTGGTCCACCGAGCAGTCCGGTCTTGCGGGGATCTATGCTCCTCGCGACTCTCTTGCGGTGATCGCGACCACCGAGCCGGAGAGAATGAGGCTCGTTGCGGATCTGATCCGGTAACCGCCGTCCCCCAGCCGGAGCGAATGAATTCGCCGCAGGAAAGGCACGAAGTCCGCCTGCGCGGACTGCCCCAGCGAAGGTCGGCCACGTGCACCGAGGCAGGCGTTTACGGCCCAGACACTGCCTTCGTGCACGGAGACGGCGCGCGGCACGAGCGGTCGGCGAAGGCCGACATCACGTTGTCATAGCCGCGAAGCCGCGAATTCATTCGCCGCGGCTGGGGTGCCGCGTTCCCGGTACAGATTCGAGGTCGGTTTTACCCGCTCAGGCCCAAAGGTTGGATCCACCCGTGGAACTTCGCGCGTGGAAACCCGACCTTCACGCATCCGCATCAACCACGACGTAGAATCCAGTGGCAGACGAGCAGACGATCCACCGCGTGGCCGTGCTGGGCGCGGGGACGATGGGCAACGGGATCGCGCAGGTGTGCGCGATGGCGGGATACGCGGTGGCACTGCACGATCCGCAGCCCGGCGCCGTGGAGCGCGCGCTGGGCACCATCCGCGGCAACCTGGACAAGGGCGTGGAGCGCGGAAAGGTCACGCCCGAGGCGCGCGAGTCCGCTCTGGCTAACCTGCGCGCCGCCTCCGACCTCGCGTCCGCCGCATCCGACGCGGACCTGGTGATCGAGGCCGTGCCGGAGCGGATGGAGCTCAAGACGGCCATCTTCTCCGAGCTGGACCGCACGGCGCCGGCGCACGCCATCCTGGGCAGCAACACGTCGTCGCTCAGCGTCAGCCGCATCGCGGAGGCCACGGGGCGGCCGGAGCGCGTCATCGGCCTGCACTTCTTCAACCCCGTGCACATCATGAAGCTGCTGGAGGTGGTGCGCGGGCGGCAGACGTCGCAGGACACGCTGGACGCCTCGCTGGCGTTCGCGCGGCGCATCGGCAAGGAGCCCATCGTCGTCACGGACACGCCGGGCTTCGCGTCGTCGCGCCTGGGTGTCGTGCTCGGCCTTGAAGCGATGCGGATGGTGGAGCAGGGCGTGGCGTCGCCGCAGGACATCGACAAGGCCATGGAGCTGGGCTACAACCATCCCATGGGCCCGCTCCGGCTCACGGACCTCGTGGGGCTGGACGTGCGCCTGGGCATCGCCGAGTACCTGCACGGCGAGCTGGGCGGCGAGCAGTACCGGCCGCCGGAGCTGCTGCGGCGGATGGTGGCCGAGGGCAAGCTGGGCAAG
>NZ_DASURI010000328.1:0-2673 GCF_036280135.1 Longimicrobium sp. | reverse complement strand
CCCCGACGAGCACCTGCTGCAGCTGTGCATGCACCACGTGGTGACGGACGGGTGGAGCGACGGCGTGATGCTGGGCGAGCTCTCCGCCCTGTACGCGGCGTTCCGCGAGGGGCGCCCGTCGCCCCTGCCCGAGCTGCCCGTGCAGTACGCCGACTTTGCCGTGTGGCAGCGCGAGCAGCTGCAGGGCGAGATGCTGGACCGGCAGACGGCGTACTGGAAGGCGCGGCTGGCGGGCGCCCCGGCGCTGCTGGAGCTGCCCACCGACCGGCCGCGCCCCGCCGTGCAGAGCCACCGCGGCGCCCGCGAGCGCTTCACCCTCTCCGCGTCGCTGCTGGAGCGGCTGACGGCCCTGGGCCACCACGAGGGCGCCACGCTCTTCATGGTGGTGCTGGGCGCCTTCCAGGTGCTGCTGTCGAAGTACAGCGGCAGCCCCGACGTGGTCGTGGGCACGCCCATCGCCGGCCGCACGCGGCGCGAGCTGGAGGGGCTCATCGGCTTCTTCGTCAACACGCTCGTGCTGCGGACGGACCTGTCCGGCGCCCCCTCGTTCCGCGAGGTGCTGCGCCGCGTCCGCGAGGGCACCCTGGGCGCCTACGAGCACCAGGACCTGCCGTTCGAAAAGCTGGTGGCCGAGCTGCAGCCGGAGCGCAGCCTGAGCCACGCCCCCCTCTTCCAGGTGATGATCACCCTGGACGGCACCGACGCCGCCCCCGCCGCGGACGGCGACGGGCTGCCCGGCGGCCGCATGGCGGGGATGGGCTCCGAGGTGGAAAAGGCCCGCTTCGACCTCACCCTGCGCATCGCCGTGCACGGCAACGGCATCGCCGGCACCCTGGAGTACGCCACGGACCTCTTCGAGCCGCGCACCGTCCAGCGGATGGTGGCGCACCTGGAGCGGGTGCTGGCCCAGGTGGCGGACGACGCCGACCGCCCCCTCTCGGCCCTGGCGCTGCTGGACGGCGCCGAGCGGACCCAGGTGGTGGAGACGTGGAACGCGACCGACGCCCCCTACCCGGCCGATGCCACCCTGCACGGGCGGGTGGAGGCGCAGGCGGCGCGGACCCCCGACGCCGTGGCCCTGCGCTGGGAAGACGAGGCGTTGACCTACGCCCGGCTCAACGCGCGGGCCAACCAGCTGGCGCGCCACCTCGTCCGCCTGGGCGTGGGCCCCGAGACCCGCGTGGGCCTGTGCCTGGAGCGCAGCGTGGAGATGGTGGTCTCCCTCCTGGCCGTCCTCAAGGCCGGCGGCGCGTACGTTCCCGTGGATCCCGGATATCCGGCGGACCGCATTGCCTACATGCTGGCGGACAGCGGCGTCCCCGTGCTGCTGACGCAGGACCGCCTGCGCGCCGTCCTGCCCGCGACGGACGCCCGGGTCATCTCCGTCGACGCGGAGTGGGAGACGGTCGCGGCGGAGGAGACGGAGAACGTGGCGTCCGGCGCCACGCCGGGGACGCTGGCGTACGTCATCTACACGTCGGGTTCGACCGGAAAACCCAAGGGCGTGATGAACGAGCACGGCGGCGTCGTGAACCGCCTGGCCTGGATGCAGGCCGAGTACGGGCTGACGGCGGACGACGTGGTGCTGCAGAAGACGCCGTTCAGCTTCGACGTGTCGGTGTGGGAGTTCCTGTGGCCCCTGCAGCAGGGCGCCACGCTGGTGATGGCCCGCCCGGACGGCCACCGCGACCCGCGCTACCTGGCGGATGCCATCCGCCGCCACGGCGTGACGACGGTGCACTTTGTCCCCTCCATGCTGCAGACCTTCGTGGAGGCGGCGGACGTGGAGGCGTGCGCCAGCCTCACCCGGGTCCTCTGCAGCGGCGAGGCGCTGCCGCCGGCGCTCGTGGAGCGCTTTCACGCGCGGTTCCCGGCGTCCACGGGCCTGCACAACCTCTACGGCCCCACCGAGGCGGCCGTGGACGTGAGCCATTGGCCCTGCGCCCGCGGCGACGCATCCGGCGTCGTCCCCATCGGCCGGCCCGTGTGGAACACGCGGCTGTACGTGCTGGACGAGGCCGGCCAGCCGACCCCGGCCGGCGTTCCCGGCGAGCTGTACATCGGCGGGGTGCAGGTGGCCCGCGGCTACCACGGCCGCCCCGCGCTCACGGCCGAGCGGTTCATCCCCGACCCGTTCGGAGCGCCCGGCGCGCGCCTGTACCGCACGGGCGACAAGGCCCGCTGGGTGTCCCGTCCCGGCGTGCCGGACGCGTCGGACGCGCGGGATCCGCACGGATCCGCGGAGCCGCTCCCGCACGCACACACGCACTTCCTGGAGTACCTGGGCCGCCTGGACGCGCAGGTCAAGATCCGCGGCTTCCGCATCGAGCTGGGGGAGGTCGAGGCCGCCCTGGCGTCGCACCCGGACGTGCGCGAGTGCGCCGTGCTGGCCCGCGAGGACGCGCCGGGCGACCGCCGCCTGGTGGCCTACGTGGTGGGCGGGGCGGACGGGCAGGCGCTGCGGGCGCACCTGGGCCGCGGGCTGCCGGAGCACATGGTGCCGGGCGCGTTCGTCTCCCTGGACGCGCTGCCCCTCACGCCCAACGGCAAGCTGGACCGCCGCGCGCTCCCCGCGCCGGAGTACGGCGCCTCCGCGGAGCGGTACGTGGCCCCGCGCACGCCCACCGAGGAGGCCCTGGCGGCCCTCTGGGCCGAGGTGCTGCGGCTGGAGCG
>NZ_DASURI010000327.1:0-6386 GCF_036280135.1 Longimicrobium sp. | reverse complement strand
CGCACGCCGGCGTCGGGCATCCGGGTGGAGGTGGTGGCGTCGCCGTCGCGCGAGGTGCTGGGGAGCGGATGGACGGACGACAAGGGCGCGTACAGCATCCCCGTGCGCCTGCGCGGCCGGCCCACCGTCTTTGTCCGCGCCCTGGCGCAGACGGAGAACGCGTCCGTGGTCCGCGTGCGCGACCGGGCGGAGTTCTCCATGGCCACGGAGCCGGCGGCCGTCGGACGGGAGAGGACGGTGGTCAACGACCTGCTGGCGGCCGACGCGGACCGCATTGCCGGCGCGTTCAACATCGCCGTCACCATCGGCCACGCCAACGCGCTCGTCCGCGCGGGGCAGCCGGGCGCGCACCTGCCGCGCGTGGAGGTGCGCTGGGACACGTCGTACGTGGGCGGCACCTACTTTCAGCCGCGCGACGGGGTGGCGTTCATCAACGGCCGCCGGGGGCAGGACAGCGACGAGTTCGACGACCACGTCATCGCCCACGAGTACGGGCACTTCCTGATGGACGCGTTCAGCCGCGAAAGCAGCCCCGGCGGCGACCACGGCTTCGGCGAGCGGCTGGACCCGCGGCTGGCGTGGTCCGAGGGGTGGGGCAACTTCTTCTCGGCCGCCACCACGGGCTCGCCGCGCTACATCGACTCGGGCGTGGTGCGCGGCCGCCAGGGCGTGCTGCTGACGGTGGACATGGAGAACGACGTGCCCACGGGCGACCGGCCGGGCATCTGGAGCGAGCACTCCGTGGCGTCGCTGCTGTGGGACTGGTTCGACGACGGCGCGGAGGAGGGCGATTCCGTGGCGCTGGGGTTCGCGCCCATGTGGCGCGCCCTGGTGGACCTGGCCAAGGAGCCGGACGTGTACCTGCTGCGCTACGCCAACGCGCTGTCCCGCGTGACGGGCGAGGCGCGTCTGGCGGAGGGGCTGGCCGCGCGCCGCATCGACTACGCGCTGCAAACGCCGCCCGCGCCGGACCCGTTTCCCGAGGCGCTGCCCCGCGGCCAGTCCGTCACGGGCACGGTGGACAGCCGCGCGTCGCGGCGCAGCAACGCGTGGGGCGCGTCGCAGCACTACTGGTTTCGCCTGGACCGCGAGGGGCCCGTGTCGCTGACGATGAAGATCGTCTCCGCGCGCCGGCCGGAGAACGCGGACCTGGACCTGATCCTGTTCGACGCCGAGGGCGAGGTGGTGGCCCGCTCCGACGCGGTGAACGGCGTGGGCGACTCCGAGCAGATCTCGCAAACGCTCCCCGCCGGCTACTACCGCGTGGAGGTGCGCAGCTGGAGCAACCCGCGCGACTCGCAGCTGGGCACCGCCAACGCGCACCAGGGCACTTTTTCGCTCCTCGCGCGGTACTGAGGCGCTTCCCACGATCTTTCGCTTCCATCCTCGCCCCTTACGACGGACGCCCGCCCATGAAACGCCTGCTCATCGCCCTCGCCGCGTTGACCGCCGCCCACGCGTCCCCCCTGGCCGCGCAGACGCCGCACGTCGCCCGGCTGGCGGCCGTCACGGGCAAGGTGACGGCGCCCGTGGAGGTGGAGATCGTGCCGCTGGCCGACGCCGCGCCCGGGCACCGGCGCGTGCGCATCGTCGCGCGGCCCGGCGTGGACGGCGCGTCGCTGGCGCTGGACGTGCGCGCGGAGGGCGGGCTGGCCGTCGCGGCGCCGGCACAGGCCGCGTGGACGGCGCCCGCCCGCGCCGGCGAGGAGGTGACGCGCGAGCTGGACCTGGCCGTCACGGGCGAGGGCGAGCTGCGGGTGATCGTGGAGGCCACCATCAAGCAGTCGGACGACGTGGCGCAGACCAACATCCACTCCTACGCCTTCAACCCCGCGCCGGGTGCCGACGACGCGCTGACCAAGAGCTTTGTCCCCGCGCCCGCCACGGACCCGGGCGGCCGCGTGATCGTGGAGTTCCGCGCCCGCCGTCCCTGACGGACACCGCGGAGTCGCATCCCCCGCGAGAGGCGTCGAACGCGCCCCGGATTCGACGGGAGCGTCGTCGCGAGAGGCGTCGAACGCGCCCCGATTTCACGGAAAGCGTCATCCTGAGGAGCCGCCGCGCGATCCCGACCGGGGCACGGTCCATGGCGGCGACGAAGGATCTTGCCCGCGAAGCTCGGAGGCGACCCTCGTGCACGGAAATCGCCTCCGAGTCTCGCACACAAGATCCTTCGGTCGCGCCAAGGGCCGGCGCGCGTTCACGTTACGCGCGGCGCTCCCTCAGGATGACGCTCGTCGTGGGAGTCTGGGAAACGATTCGATAAACGCCCGCGGCCAGTCAGCCGCGGGCGTTCTCGTCGCCGGGTGGAACCAAACGTTTCCGGATTCGTATACCCGCTCTCCGCGCCGTTCCACGCGCGGATGCCCGCACCTCCCGTCCCTCCGCTCCCCCGGTGATGCAAGCCCGAATCATCCGCCCCCTGGCCCTGTCCGCGCTGGTGCTGGCCGCCGCGTGCGAGTCGCCCTCCGGCGAAACGCCGGTGAAGCCCGAGGACCTTCGCGCCACCGTCCTGCGCGGCGACGCCCAGCAGGACAGCGCCGGCACGCGCCTGGCCGACACGCTCGTCGTCCGGGTGACGGACACGCGCGGACGCCCCGTGCCGGACCTGACCGTCGGCTGGACGGTGGTCACGCAGGGCGGCGGCGAGCCGTTCCTGGCCACCGTGCAGACGGACGCCGACGGGCGCGCCCGCAACTTCTGGAACCTGGGGACCAGGGCCGGCGCGCACGCCATGGAGGTGCGCGCCATCCTGGACGGCCAGCCGGTGGTGCTGGACTCCGTCACGGCCACGGCGCGCCCCGGCGCCGCCGTCCAGGCCGCCGTCACGGGCGACACGGTGCGGGCCATGGCGCGGCAGCAGAGCGCGCGGGTGCTGCTCAGCGGCACGGACCGGCACGGCAACGTCATCCCCGCCGGCGAGGTGACGGCCGCGTGGACCAGCTCCGCGTCGGGCGTGGCGACCGTGGGCGGGGACGGCACCGTCACGGCGGCCGCCCCCGGGCGCGCCACCCTCACGGCCACGGGCAGCGGGTGGACGCTGCGGGTGCACGTGTCCGTCAACGGGACGGCGCAGGTGGTGAACGAGCTGCCGTCGGCCGCGTACGTCATCGGCAGCAACGGCTCGCGCACGCTCACGGGCGGCCCGCAGGTGCTGCGGCGGGTGAACGGCGTGTGGTCCGTGGAGCCGGGCGCGCCGGCCGCCAACTTCATCAGCCGAATGCTGGTGCTTCCCTCGGGCGTGGCGTGGGGCATGGGGCTGGACGCCACGGGCCGCGCCACCTGGCGCTCCGACGCGCCGGGCAGCTGGGCGCGGGTGCCCCTGCCCGCGGGCGAGGCGCCGGACATGATCACGTCCGCCGGGGGCACGGTGTTCGTGGGGGCGCTGGGCGGCGCCATGCACCGCCGCGACGGCGACGCGTGGACGCCCCTGCCCGCGCTGCCGACCATCACGCGCGTGCGGCAGATCCTGGGCATGGCCGCGGCCTCGCCCGACGAGCTGTACATCGGCGGGGCCACGCAGGTGCGCTTTGGCGACGGCTCCGGCCAGCCGCACCTGATGCGCTGGGCGAACGGCGCGTGGACGACCCTCGCCATCCCCGCCTCGGTGGTGCTCGCGCACAACACGGTGGTCACCCGCCTGGCCGCGTCGCCGGACGGATCCACGATCTACGCGCTGATCTGGTCGGAGGTGACCGTCCAGAACACGACCGTGTACCTGCTGCGCATCGCGGGCGGCGTGGCCACGGACGTGCCCCTGCCGGCGTCCCTGCGCAACGTGCGCCTGGACGGCCTGGCGGTGGGCGCCGACGGCACGCCGTACCTGTCGGGCGACGGGCGCATCGCCTGGATGGTGAACGGCGCCTGGCGCGAGCACGTGTTCACGGACGGATGGGCGTCCTCCGGCACGCCGTTCGTGGAGCCGTCCGGCGTGATCCTGGTGCCCGCCTGGCGCATGGTGAACGGGCAGGAGCGCTCGGCCGTCCTGGAGCTGGAAGACATCCCCTGAGAAGAAGAAACTGATTCTCACGCAGAGGGAGCAGAGGCAGCAGAGTACGTCATCGCGCGACGAAGTACTCTGCTGCCCTTGCTCCCTCTGCGTGAGAAATCTTTTGTCCGTGGACGTTGCACGGGGCCTGCGCCGCGTCTATCGTTCGCCGTCCTCGCATCCCCTACCTCCCGCTCCCTCGCCCGTGATCGACCTTCGCCGCTACGCCCGCCCGCTGGTCCGCGCCGCGCGCATGGCACGGCGGCGGTGGGAGCGCGGGCCCATCCGCCACGAGACGATCGACGTCGGAGCCGGCGCGCCCGCGGGGGACGGCGCGTTCGACGGGGCGCGCGCGTTCGAGCTGCTGCGAGCGCAGTGCGACATGGGCCCGCGGGCGCCCGGCACGGACGGGCACCGGCGGACGCTGGAGTGGATCGTCGACCAGCTGCGGCCGCACGTGGACGCGCTCGTCCTGCAGCGCTGGGAGCAGAAGGTGCGGCACGGGCCCGGCGCGGGACGGCGCTTCGCCATGACGAACGTCCTGGCCCTGGTCCACGGCCGCGACGGGGCGGACGGCGCGCCGGACCTGATGCTGTCCGCGCACTGGGACACGCGCCCCGTCGCGGACAGCGATCCCGATCCCGCCCGGCGCGCCCTGCCCGTCCCGGGCGCCAACGACGGCGCGTCGGGCACGGCGGTGGTGCTGGAGGCCGCGCGGGCGCTGCGGGCACATCGGCCGTCCAGATCCGTCGCCCTGGCCCTGTGGGACGGCGAGGACCTGGGCGAGTACTACTACGGCTCGCACGCGTACGAGGCCGCGTTCCGGCGCGGGACGGTGCCGTGGCGGCCACGGCGCGGCATCCTGATGGACATGGTGGGCAAGCGCGGCCTGCGCTGTTCCACGGAGGGAAACTCCATGCGCCTGGCGCCGGAGCTGTGGCGCGACCTGCACGCCTGCGCCGAGGACATGGACCTGGGCGCACACTTCGGCGGGCGGGCGTACACCGTCAACGACGACCACGTGTTCCTGTCCCGCGCGGGCATCCCCACCGTGCTGCTCATCGACTACGACTATCCCCAGTGGCACACCACGGCCGATACGGTCGATCAGTGCGACGCCGCCTCGCTGCGGATCGTGGGCGACGTGGTGCTGCGCTATGTCCGCGCGGGGGCGGCGTGAGCGGCCTGCCGTCGACGGTGGACGCGGCCCCGAAGCCGGTCCGCGCCGGGCGAGCGCCGCTGCGGGTGCGCGCGTTCCTGGGCGTGAGCGCCGCGTGGAAGAACGCGGGCGCCCTGCTCCAGGCCACGTACGACGGCGTGTGGCTGGGCCTGCTGCGCCGCGCGGACCTGCACGCGGTGGACGAGCGGTACTACGACCGCACGGCGTCGTACCACGGCGACGCGCACAACCTGCGCGGCCTGTTCGACTGGGAAAAGTCGGCGCTGGAGGCGTTCGCGGGATGCCGGCGCGTGGCGGTGCTGGGCGCGGGCGGCGGGCGCGAGGTGCTGGCGCTGTCGCGGATGGGGTTCGACGTGACGGGATACGAGTGCAACGCGGCCCTCGTGCGCGCCGCGGGCGAGTTCCTGCCGCGCCAGGGATGCGCCGCGCGCGTCGTCCACCTGCCGCGGGACGAGGTGCCGTCGGACGCGGAGCCGTTCGACGGCATCATCCTGGGATGGAGCGCGTACACGCTCATCTCCGGCCGCGCGCACCGCATCCACCTGCTGCGCCGGCTGCGGCCCCTGGTGCGTCCGGGCGGGCCGCTGCTGCTCTCGTTCTGGACCCGCGGCGGCGACACGGCGCGCTTTCGCGTGTCCGCCGCGGTGGCCAACGCCGTGCGCGCGGTCACGCGTGGCGAGCGCATCGAGCGCGGGGACGCGCTGGCGCCCAACTTCGCGCACTTCTTCGTGGCGGCGGAGGTCTCGGCCGAGCTGCGCGAGGCCGGTTGGACGCCCCGCCGCTTTACCCCGCACGGCTCGGGCGGACGCGACTCGGGCTGGGCCATCGGCACCGCGCCGGACGCGGATGCGGCGGAGGGCATCGGCTGACGCGGGATGGATCTGCATCGACAATTCGGGGTCGGCCTTCGCGCGAAGGCCGGCCCCGTTTCGTCCACCGCTCGTCGCGTGCTGGCGCGCTTCGTCCCGTCGCCATGGGAAGATGCGCCGCCCGGCGCCACGTTGGGTCCGGCGCCGGACGAATCCCGGCTCCGCTCACCCGAACGCGACACGACGATGAAGAAGCTGATGCTGGACCTGGATGCGCTGAACGTGGATTCCTTCGCGACCACGCCGGCCGAGCACGTGCGGGCCATGCGCGCCTGGAGCGACGATTCCGTCTGCCCCGGCACGACGACCACCGGCGCCACCGCCCGCTGCCCCATCTGATCCCGGGACC
>NZ_DASURI010000326.1:0-5019 GCF_036280135.1 Longimicrobium sp. | reverse complement strand
TGCAGTTCTCCCCCTCCCCCGCGAAGCGGGGGCAGGGGGCCGGGGGGAGGGGGCCCTCCGCGGGCGAGAGACACTCCGCTCCGCAGCACGGCCCCGGCGCCCACGATGTGTTCTCCCCTCTCCGCGAGGAACGAGCGGGGAGGGGCCGGGGGAGGGCGGGCTGCTGCCGGCGAGAGCCGTACATGCGCGGCGCGGTTCCAGGTGGAGAACGTGCTGGCCGCCATCGCCGCCGCGCACGCGCAGGGGATGCCTGTCGATATGATCCGCGACGGGCTGATGACCTTCCTTCCCTCCGGCGCGGCCACGCCCGGGCGGATGAACGTGCTGCGGACGGCGCGCGGAACGCTCATCGTGGACTACGCGCACAACCCGGCGGCCCTGCGCGGGCTGATGGACGTGGCGCTGCGGATGGAGGCGCGGCGGCGCATCGGCCTCGTCGCCATGCCGGGCGACCGGCGCGACGACGACCTGCGCGAGCTGGGGCAGATCGCGTCCGTGCTGGACTACGTGATCGCCAAGGAGCACGGCCACTACCGCCGCGGCCGCGCCCCCGGCGAGTCTGCCGCGCTCATCGCGGAGGGGCTGCGGGCGGGCGGGATGGGCGAGGACCGGTACGAGCTGGTGCCCGAGGAGCCGGATGCCGTGGCCCGCGCGCTGGAGATGATGCGGCCCGGCGACCTGGTCGTCGTCCTGGCCGATGACCTCCCCGCCGTCATGGCCCAGCTGCGGCCGCTGGTGGACGCCGAGGGCTGACGGAAAAGAATTCTCACGCAGAGGGAGCAGGGGCAGCAGAGGACTTCATCGCGCGATGAAGTCCTCTGCTGTTTTGCCCACCTCCGTCGCGTCAGGTGCCCTGCTTGGCGTACGCCTGGTCATAGCGGGCCGCCAGGGCGTCGAGGTGCTGGGCGATCTCGCCCCAGCGGCCCTCCAGCTGGGTGCGCGTCTGCCGCACCTCCTCGGCCTCCTCGCCGCGGCGGGCGCGGCGCAGCGCGGGCCACACGTGGCGCATCTGCGTCACCACCTGCCGCGCGACCTGGGGAAGCGGGCCGCCGGTGCGGGCGAGCACCTCTTCCATCGCCCCGTGCGCCACCCGCGCCTGGTCGGGGTTGTCCAGGTGCCCCGCGGCCAGCATGTGGTCCAGCAGGAACGCGCGGTACCAGTAGTAGCTCAGCCGGTCGGTGGCCTGCTTGACGGTCAGGAAGTACAGCAGCTTGCGCGACAGGCGCTTGAACAGGCCGATCACCAGCCGCAGGGGCAGCGCCGCGCATCCGCCGCCGCGCGCCGCGTCTTCTTCCTCGAGCGCCGCCCGCACGTCGCCGGAGATCGTCCGTCCGCGGGAGCGCGCCACGGCGCCGGGAATGCGCTTGCGGAAAAACGCCTCGAACGCGTCGTCCACGAACGGGATGGGCACCAGCACGGAGAGCCCGGCCAGCGTGGCGTCGGCGTACCGGGACCAGTCGAAGTCGGTCCGCGTGTCGGGCATGGGCGAATCCGCGGCAGAGGGTGATCGCAGTTCCTGATGCCGCCCCGGATTGCACGACCCACGCCGAAAAGAATTCTCACGCAGAGCCGCAGAGGCGCAGAGTACTTCATTCCGAGATGAAGTACTCTGCTGCCTCTGCTCCCTCTGCGTGAGATTGCAGTTTTCCGGAAAACTACCCCGTGACGGATACCGGACGAAGCAGCGTCGGAGCCGCCTCCGCGCGCTGCCACGTGCGGAACGCGAGCGCGGCGACGGCAGCCCAGGCCAGCAGCGCGGCCACGGCGATTACGTTCGCGGCGGACGGCTCCACCGGCGCGCGGCCCTGCGCCGTCTGCCAGGCGACCGCGCCGCAGCCCACCAGCCACGCCACGCCCGCCGCGTGGATCCACGGACGCGCGCGGGAAACGCCCGCCCACGCCAGCAGGATGGCGATCAGCGGCAGCGCCTGCAGGCCGTGAAAGCCCAGCGCGTGGAGGGGCAGAATGCTCCCCGCGTCGCCCGCGCGCGAGCCCTGCGCGGCGCTCATCCACATCCCCGCCCCGAACGCGCCGAACGTGGCCGCCACGGCGTAGCGCAGCGACAGCAGCAGGGGGCCGTCCGCGCCGTCCGTCCGCCGCGCCAGGATCTTCCACGCCAGCACGGCAAAGCTCACGATCATCCCCGTGGCGGCCAGGAAGAAGAATCCACCCAGCACCTGGTCCGTCGCCGAGCCCACGCGCGTGAACCGCGGATCGATCCCCCTCGCCACCTGCACGTTCTCCATCGCGAACGCGTACAGCGTCAGCAGGACGAGCGACCCGCTCCACGCCCATCCCCCGGCGCGGGAGAAGCGGGCGAGGGGCACCAGCATCACCAGCGACAGCAGGTAGATGCCCAGGGCGATGTCGAACGTCGCCGCCTTGCGCAGGTGCCCCTCCGCGCCCACCAGCTCGCCGCCGCGGATCGCCATCGCCGTCCCGCAGCCGATGCCGAGCGCGATGCCCAGCAGCGCCGTGGCCGTCAGCGCGCGCTCGCGGCGCACCAGGTCCAGCGCGCCGGACGCCGCCCTCCGCATCGCCGTCCCCATCCCGCCCGCGGCCGGCACGCGCCCCACGACGGGCTCCGTCTCCGCCGGGTGGTCCAGCGCGGCGCGGCGGCTGCGGCTCCACGCGCGCAGCACGTAGTACGAAAGAAAGCCCACGGGGCCAAACATCAGCGTGGCGAACAGCAGCACGGACTGCACGGGCAGCGGCACGTACCGGTTCGCCATGTTGTCGCGGTAGATCACCATCCCCACCACCTGGTCAAACGCCAGGATGTGGATCCACGCCACCAGCGCCAGGTCGGGGCTGGCCAGCAGCCGCGTGACGCCCTCCGCGCTGCCGAAGTCCGCCATCACGCCCAGCCCCGTCTTCATCAGCAGGGGAACGATGCCGGCCAGGTAGAGAATCGACAAAAAGACGGGGAAGGCCGCGCTCTCGGCAACGCGGCGCGTCACCCGCCACGCGGGCAGCAGGATGAGCAGGAGCCACGCGAAGATGGCGTATCCCGCCACGTTGAAGAGGACCGTGTACATCGGCGGAGGGCGGTTGAGGGGTCGGCGCTCGGGCGGGCCATCCTCCCAACGGAACGGGCCCCGCGCGAGTTTCGCGCGGGGCCCGCATCGTCCGGGACGAGAGGCCGCTTCAGCCGCGGACGACCGTCAGCGTGTAGTCGCCCGCCTCGCCGCGGCGCCGGGAGCTCACGTGGACGTGAAAGTCGCCGTCGTTGGGGATGCGGACGCGCAGGCGGCTGTTGGTCCCGCCACCGCCGTTGTCGTCGCCCTGCACGGGGCGGCAGGCGCCCTGGTGCACGGCGCCCACCCGCACGTACGCGTCGAAGTCGTCCGACTCCAGCGTGATGACGAGCGTCTCCCCCGCCCGGCCCTGGTACGTGTAGGTGTCGATGTACGCGCCGTTGTCGGCCTTTTCGTCCGGCCGGTCCAGCCGCCCCTGGACGGGGAGGTTGAGGATGACGGTCCCGGGCGCGGCCACCGTGTCGGCCGGCGTGGGCACGCCCTCGTCCTCCAGCACGAGGGTGTAGCGCCCCGTCTGCCCCGTGCCGTACGAGTTCGCGCGGATCTGGTACAGCCCCGCGCTCCCCGCCGTAAAGCGCAGCTCCGCGTCCGTGCCGCCGGCGCCGTCGTCGTCCGTGTCGCAGGTGCCGCACTCCGGTCCGGCATCCGCCCCCACGGCCAGGTACGCGTCGAAGTCGTCCGAGCGCAGCGTCACGTGGTACACGTGGTCCGCCTCTGCCTGAAATCGAAACAGGTCGAAGTGCGAGCGGTCCCGCAGCGCGGGATCCTGAGCCGACAGCTCGCCCTCCACGGTCTGGCCGGGCTGGATGCTGGGCTGGGCGGCGGCCGGCGCTGCGGCCAGCAGGGCAAGGGCGGCAAGGCAGATGAAGTGGCGGCACATGGGTCCGCTCCGGGCGGGAGAAAGGTGGATGCGAAAGCGCGGGGCACTGCTACCATCCTGGCACCCGCCACGTTCCGTCCGCCGCGCGGCTTTCGTCAATGCGCGGCGGATGCGGATCAGCGCCGCTGGAACGTGAGCGCGTAGCGGCCCGTCTCGCCGGGGGCGAACGCGCGGACGTAGACTTGGTACTCCACCGCGTCGCGGGGGCGAAACACCACCCGCGCGTCCGTCCCGCCGCCGCCGTCGTCGTCCTCCTCGCACTCGTTGGAGCACTCGCCCCCGGGCATCACCCCCACGCGCAGCCGCGCGTCGAAGTCGTCCGACCGCAGGGTGATGACGAACGTGGCGCCCGGCTCGCCGATCAAGCTCCACACATCTACCACCGCGCCTTCGCCGTCCCGCATGTCGTCGTCCGTCAGCGCGCCCCGCACCGTCTCCCCCGCCGCGATGACGGGCACCGGCACCACCGAGTCCGTGGGGAGCACCAGGGGCACGACCGTCTGCACCTCGATGTCGTCAAAGGGCAGCCCGCTGTCCTCCGTCTCCACCAGCAGCGAGTACCGGCCCAGCGCGCCGGCGTCCGCCGAGGTGACGCGCACCACCTGCATGCCGTCCTCCGCCGCCTCGTACAGCAGCATGGCGTCCGTGTCGCCGCCGGTGTCATCGTCCTCCACGCAGGGCCAACAGTCGCCGTCCATCGCCGGCCCCAGGCGCACGAGCGCGTCGAAGTCCCCCGAGACCAGCGTGATCATGTACCGCGCGCCGGCCTGCGCGAAAAAGGTGTACACATCGGAACGCGCGTCTCCCTCGCCCACGGGGTCGTCGTCCGTCAGGTCGCCGTGGATCACCTCGTCCAGCGGCACCTCCGGCTGCGCGGCGGCCGGCGCGGCGGCGAGCAGGACGGATGCGAGCAGCAGATGGATGGAACGCATGGAAGTCCCTGGGATGAACGGCGGGAGATTCAGCGGGACGGATCGGGGCCGCGCGCGGGAGGGGGCGCGCGGCGGATCCGCGGGGCACGGCTCCATGGAGTGGTTTTGCAGTGGGTGTAGAGTCGTTTCTCACCCATGCTGTCATTCTGAGGTCGGCCGGCGCCGGCTG
>NZ_DASURI010000325.1:0-2969 GCF_036280135.1 Longimicrobium sp. | reverse complement strand
AAGGTGGTCATCCTTCCGGACAGCACGCGCGTCCGCAGCCAGATGGAGGTCGAGAGCGGCCGGCGCGCGTACGTCACGACGACCTTTCAGCCCCGAGAAGGCTACCTCCTGCGGGGGTCCGCGGAGTTCGGCGAAGGCGTTCCGGACGTGGCGCGCCTGAGCATCATGATTCGCCTGGACCTGGAACGTCTCATCGGCGGGATCTTTGGTGACAAGGAGCCGGTGGGCACAGCGCAGTAACGTCGAGTTGGCGTCGACGACGGGGAATCGGCGTGGGGGGCACTTATCAGGGGATGGGTGCCCCTCATCGTTTTATTGGAACGCGGGAAACGGCGACGCCGCGTCCATCCAGTTCGCCAAGGTGCGCAACCGGAGCCTTGACTCACCAAAGGCGCCGTTCCATCCATTCAACGCCGGCGTCGCCGGCCGCCCGCGTCGGGCGATTCCATCCACGGGAGGCACAATGGGCATCACCATCACCCAGCCCAAGTCCGGCCAGACGGTGCGGCTGGGCGAGACGGTCGAGTTCGCGGGGACCGTCGCGCTCGGTACCAGGAGCGTGGAGCTGGTGGCGGACGGGACGTTCGAGTTTCCGCCCGTCACGCTGGAAAACAACCGCACGTGGTTCGTGGGCAACCGCTTCAACGCGGTCGGCACACGCGAGATCACGGCCCGCGCGCTGGACCGCGACGGGATCCAGATCGGCGACGCGCGGGTGGAGATCGTCGTCGTGGAGCCCCAGCCCGTGGAGCCCATGGCGCGAGCGCACGCGTTCGGCGACCTGGTGCCCATCCCGGCGAACATCAACAAGGGCGTGTCCGCGGCCAAGCAGAAGACCATGCTGGAGATCTTCGGCCGTCCCTGCTCGCTGAGCGCCGACTGCACGGCCGTCACCAACGCGAAGGTCAAGGCCCTGCTCGAGACGGCAGACGTGGGCCCGTTCAAGGTGACGGGGATCAAGCCGGTCGTGGAGGCGCTGACGCGCATCTTCGCGCGGGTCAAAAAGGACGAGCCGGAGCTGTTCAAGGCCGTGGGAACGGCGGGCGTGCTGTGCTGCCGCCGCGTGCGCCGCCCGCCGGGGCAGAGCCCCAGCCCCAACTTCTCCAACCATTCGTGGGGCACGGCCATCGACCTGACCATCAAGGGCCGGCTGGACCCGCGGGGCGACGGCAGAACGCAGTTCGGCATCCTGCTGCTGGCGCCGTACTTCAACGAGGAGCGCTTCTTCTGGGGCGCCGGCTTCAAGGGTGCGTCGGAAGATGCCATGCACTTCGAGGCCTCCGACGAGCTCGTCCGCGACTGGCAGAACGACGGCGTGCTCGGCTGATCCGCCCGACGCGCCGGACGCGGAGCACGGAACGGGGCGCCCACGGCATCGCGGGCGCCCCGTTCTCCTTCCGCCTGCGTCCACGCGGCGGCTACCCCTCCAGCTCGTCGCCGCCGGACTCGAGGACGTGGCGCACCCACTCCACCAGGGGGCGGGCGGCGCGGAAGGAGTCGACGACGTAGGCCAGCGCGCCTTCGTGCGTGACCTGCCGCGCGTCCGTCTCTCGCCAGGCGATGAAGCTCTTACGCTTGATATGCTCAATGAGCGGCAGGTCCGCCGCGTAGCCGCGCGGCGGACGCGTGAGGCGATCGCCCTGCAGCTCGCCGAACATCTTCTTGAAGCCGCGCGACCGCAGCACGCGCTCGAAGCGCTCCGGGTGCTCGGCCAGGGACGCGCGCAGGCGGTTCAGCGGCTCGGCGGGCGGCATCCAGATGCCGGCCGCCGCGAGCATCACGCCCTTCTCGTCCACCTCCAGGTAGTACCCGGGCGGAGCGCCGCGGCGGTTCTCCTCGCTGACGTACGCGCTGAACGTGGTCTTGTACGGCGACTTGTCGTGGCTGAACCGCACGTCGCGGTAGATGCGGAACAGGCAGTCCCTGGGATCCTTCCACCGCACGCGCTCGTCGAAGTCGGCCGTGCGCTCGATGACCTCACCCACGAAGGCGGTGAACTGGTCGCGGAGGGCCTGGTACTCGGGGCGGTGCGCCTCGAACCATTCGCGGCGGTTGTTCTCCGCCAAGTCGGCCAGGAACGCGGTGAGCGCGGGAAAATCCATCGATCCGTATCGTCCGAAGTCGGCTGTGGAAGGGTCGTGTACGCCGTCCACCTGAGAATGCGTTCGCGCGGCGGAAAGGCAAGGGGCGGGGCCGTGGGCGGAATGCCTCTTGCACCCCGGCGAGGGCAGAGAGTGGCGCGCCGCGCCAACGACACCGAACACCGCCGGGAGGGCCGAGTGGACCCCAATCAGAACCCCACCTGCATCTTTTGCCGCATCATCGGTGGGGACGAGATGGTGAGCGTGATCCACGAGGACGAGGAGATCATCGCCTTTCTCGACATCCAGCCGCTGCACCCGGGCCACGTGCTGGTGGTGCCCAAGCAGCACTACAAGAACCTGTTCTACGTCCCCGAGGAGCTGGCGACGCGCACGTTTGCCGTGGCCAAGCGCATTCTTCCGGGGCTGCGCAAGGCGACGGGGTGCCGCGCCGTGAACCTGTTTTCGCCCAACGGCGCGGACGGCGGCCAGGACGTGTTCCACTTTCACCTGCACCTGATCCCGGTTCCGCAGGGCGCGCCGTTCCCCCTGCAGCTGCCGGATCCGGACGCGGAGGTGCCGTCGCGCTCGCAGCTGGACGTGATGGCCACGCACGTCATCCGCTGCATCCACGACGAGAACGCCGCGGCGCAGTCTGCCCAGGCCGAGGAGCAGTCCGCCGCGGAGCGCGACGCCGTCCCCGCCTGAGGACCGCCGTCTCCGCGCGCAACGGCGGAACGGCATTCTCACGCAGAGGGAGCAGAGGCAGCAGAGTACCCCGGTTCCGCGCGGAGCCGGGGTTCCTCGCATCCGGCAGATTCCCCGGATCGAGGCGGAGGCGAAGGATTCCTTCGTACCTTCGTACCAAAAGGAACGGGCCCGGACGCG
>NZ_DASURI010000324.1:0-3040 GCF_036280135.1 Longimicrobium sp. | reverse complement strand
ACCGCACCGGGCACGAAGTGACTTTCGCACTCTCGCACTTTCGCACTTTCGCACTCGTTTTTGACGTCGCCCCGCGCGACGCAGCCTGATAAACACCGAACGCTCGGAGCGCACGAACATGCCGAATCCCCGCGTCGTCCTCGCCTACTCGGGCGGACTGGATACCTCCATCATCGTGCCCTGGCTCCGTGAGAACTACGGCGCCGACGTCATCTGCGTGGCCGCCGACGTGGGCCAGGGCGAGGAGCTCAGCGGGCTCGAGGCCAAGGCGGCCGCCAGCGGCGCCAGCGCCTGCTACGTGGAGGACCTGCGCGACGAGTTCGTCCAGGACTTCGTCATCCCCACCCTGCGCGCGGGCGCCATCTACGGCCGCAAGTACCTGCTGGGCACCAGCATGGCGCGGCCCATCATCGCCAAGCGGCAGGTGGAGATCGCCAAGCAGGTGGGCGCCACCCACCTGGCCCACGGCTGCACGGGCAAGGGCAACGACCAGGTGCGCTTCGAGCTCACCTACGGCGCCCTGGCCCCCGAGCTCCCCGTGATCGCCCCCTGGCGCGAGTGGGACATCCGCTCCCGCGAGGACGCCCTGGCGTACGCCGCGAAGTTCGACGTGCCCGTGGCGGCCACCAAGGAGAAGATCTACTCCCGTGACCGCAACCTGTGGCACGTGAGCCACGAGGGCGGCCCGCTCGAGGACCCGGCGTTCGAGCCCACGGAGGACATCTTCCTCATGACGCGCTCGCCGGAGGACGCCCCGCCCCGCCCCGAGTACGTGACGGTGGCGTTCGAGGAGGGCTACCCCGTGGCCGTGGACGGCGAGGCGCTCTCGCCCGTGCAGGTGATCGAGCGGCTCAACCAGGTCGGCGGGCTGCACGGCATCGGCCGCATCGACCTGGTGGAGGACCGGCTGGTGGGGATGAAGTCGCGCGGCATCTACGAGACGCCCGGCGGCACCATCCTGTACGCCGCGCACTCCGAGCTGGAGCAGCTGGTGCTGGACCGGCGCACGCTGGCCCTCAAGGACCTGATCGCGCCCCGCTACGCCGACCTCGTGTACGAGGGCCGCTGGTGGACCACGGAGCGCGTGGCCATGGACGCGCTCGTCAACGAGACGCAGAAGGCGGTGACGGGCACCATCCGCCTCAAGCTGCACCGGGGCAACCTGACGGTGGCGGGCCGCTGGTCGGCGCAGTCGCTGTACGACGAGCGCTTCGTGACGTTCGGCGAGGACGACGTGTACCAGCAGGCCGACGCCGCCGGCTTCATCCGCCTCTTTGGCCTTTCGGGCCGCGTGGCCGCGCTCAAGGCGCAGGAGGCCGCGCTGCCGCCCACCCTTCACGCGGCGGACTGACCGATGGCATTGCCTCCCCTGGTGCCGGCGCAGACCGCGCCGGCCGTGCCCGGCGCCCGCATGTGGGGCGGGCGCTTTAGCTCGGGCCCCGCGCCCGAGATGGACCGGCTGAACCGCTCGCTGCCCGTGGACCGCCGCCTGTGGCGGCAGGACGTGGCGGGGAGCCGCGCCTGGGCCGCGGCCCTGGGCGCCGCGGGCGTCATCGACCTCACGGAGGCCGCCGACCTGCGCGCCGGCCTGGACGCCGTGGAAAAGAAGCTCGAGGGGTGGACGGACGCGGACTGGGCCGCCGCGGCCGACGAGGACATCCACACCCTCGTGGAGCGCCTGCTGGGCGAGACGGCCGGCCCCGTGGCCGGCAAGCTCCACACGGGCCGCTCGCGCAACGACCAGGTGGCCACGGACTTTCGCCTGTGGGCCCTGGACGCCGCCAAGCTGCTGGACGCCGAGCTGCGCGACCTGCAGGCGGCGCTCGTGGAGCAGGCGCACAAGCACGGCGACACGGTCATGCCGGCGTACACGCACATGCAGCGCGCGCAGCCCGTCAGCGCGGCGCACTGGCTGATGTCGCACGCGTGGCCCCTGGCCCGTGACCGCGAGCGCCTGGCCGACGCGGTGGACCGTGTGAGCGTGCTGCCGCTGGGCTCGGGCGCCATCGCCGGCTGCCCGTTCCCCGTGGACCGCGTGCTGCTCAAGGAGTCGCTGGGCTTTCGCGCCGTGTCGCGCAACTCCGTGGACGCCGTGGCGGACCGCGACTGGGTGGCGGAGCTGCTGTTCGTGATGTCCATGGCCGGCGTGCACCTCAGCCGGCTGGCCGAGGACCTGATCCTGTTCGCCTCGTCGGAGTTCGGCTTCGTGCGGCTGAGCGACCAGTTCAGCACGGGCTCGTCGCTCATGCCGCAAAAGCGCAATCCCGACGCCATGGAGCTGGCCCGCGGCAAGGCCGGCCGCCTGATCGGCGAGCTCACGGGGATGCTGGCGCTGCTCAAGGGGCTGCCCAGCGGCTACAACAAGGACCTGCAGGAAGACAAGTCGTCCCTGTTCGCGGCCTTCGACGCCCTGTCGGACGTGCTGCCGGCCGTGGCCGGCACGGTGCGGACGATGGAGTTCGACGCGGCCCGCTGCGCCGGCGCGGTGGACAGCGCCATGCTGGCCACGGACGTGGCGGACTTCCTGGTGCGGCGCGGGGTCCCGTTCCGCGAGGCGCACGGCGCCGTGGGCAAGCTGGTGCGCGCCGCCGAGGGGCTGGGCTGCCCCCTCAGCGCCCTGCCGCGCGAGCTGTTCGTGCAGGTGAGCGGCGAGTTCGCCGACGCGGACCTGGACGCCATGTTCGATGCGAAGGCCTCGGTGCAGGCCCGCGCGGCGGCCGGTGGCACGTCTTCCGCATCGGTGCAGGCGCAGCTGGCGGAGCTGACGGCTACGCTCTGAGGGCTGGACAGGCGCTCGGGGGGGCGCCGCGACGGAACGGGGCACCGGGGGATACGTCTCCCGGGGCCCCGTTTCGCGTCACTGATCTTCCCCGCGTTTTCCGCCATGTGGAAGGCGTTTTTCCCCACGCTGGCCGTGTTTTCCCGCGTTCGCACACGGCCTTCGCGCATGCTGTTACCTTCGCGCATGCCGAAGCCACGCGTCTACGTCGAGACTACCATCCCCAGTGCCTACTACACGGATCGGAATGATCCGGAGATG
>NZ_DASURI010000323.1:0-4836 GCF_036280135.1 Longimicrobium sp. | reverse complement strand
TTCACCCGCTGACCAAGGAGCAGATCGGCTCGATCATCCACAACCTGCTCAAGGACGTGGAGGACCGGCTGAAGGAGGAGGAGCTGTCGCTGAAGCTGACCGACGATGCCGTGGACTTCATGGTGGAGCACGGCTACGACGAAAAGTTCGGCGCGCGGCCCCTGCGGCGGGCCATCCAGCGGTACCTGGAGGACCCGCTGTCGGAGAAGATCCTCTCGTCGGAGTTCAGCCCGGGCGACGAGATCGAGGTGACGGTCGCCGAAGACCGCCAGTCGCTCGCGTTCCGGGTGCCATCGAAAACCCAGACCGTCTGACCCCCAGCGTGTTTGATTCTCACCGGGGTAGGGCCGCCCTCGCGGCGGCCCTCCTCTCTTTCGCCCTCGGCGGCGCCCTCCCCGGCGCCGCCCTCGCGCAGGACCCCACCCCACCGCAGGCCGCTCCCGCAGGGTTCGTCGTGGATACCGTGGACGTGCGCGGCACGCGGCGCGTGACCCCCGAGGCCGTGCGCACGT
The DNA here is from genome assembly GCF_036280135.1 of Longimicrobium sp. Classification (GTDB taxonomy): domain Bacteria; phylum Gemmatimonadota; class Gemmatimonadetes; order Longimicrobiales; family Longimicrobiaceae; genus Longimicrobium. The sequence continues at coordinate 4,324 of NZ_DASURI010000323.1, read as the reverse complement.
CGGCCGGCGTGCGCACCGGGTCCGTGGTGAACGCGCAGCTGGTGCAGGAGGCCATCCGGCGGCTGATGGCCACGGGGAGCTTCGAGACCGTGCAGGTCTACGTGCGCGGGGCGGAGCAGGGCCGCGGCGCCCTGGTGCTGGACGTGACCGAGCGGCCGTTCGTGGCCCAGGTGGCGTTCGTGGGGCTGCGCAGCGTGTCTCCCAACACCGTGCGCGACAGCGCCGGGCTCAAGGAGAACGCGCCGCTGGACCCGCAGCGGGTGGCGGCGGCGCAGGCCCTTACCCGCAACCTGCTGGCCAAGAAGGGCATCCAGCTCCTGGGCATCGACACCACCCTCACGCCGGTGGAGAACGGGGCCGTGCGGCTCACGTTCAACGTGCGCGAGGGCAACCGGCTCACGGTGGCGGACATCGACTTCACGGGGAACCAGGCGTTCACCGACGAGCAGCTGCAGGGCGCCATCTCCCTCAAGGAGGAGGGGTTCTGGTGGTTTCGCTCGGGCCGCTACGACCGCGAGGCGTTCGACGAGGACCTGCGCACCAACCTGCCCAGCTTCTACGGGAGCCACGGCTACATCGACTTCGCCGTCGTGGGCGACACGCTCGTCGTGGACCCCGAGACGGGCAAGGCGCGGCTGGTGGTGGAGGTGTCGGAGGGCGCGCAGTATCGCCTGGGCGAGTTCAACGTCCAGGGCAACTCGCGGTTCCCCAGCGAGGTGCTGGCCGACGTGTTCACCACGCAGCGCCGCTCGGTGCTGGGCCTGCCCTTTGGCGGCACGAGCGAGCGCGAGCAGGGCGAGGTGTTCGACCAGCAGGCGTTCAACCGCGCGGCCACGGACATCGAGCAGCAGTACCGCAACGAGGGCTACCTGTTCGCGCAGGTCATCCCCAGCATCCAGCGGGTGCCGGGGGCCGAGGGGCAGCCCCCGCGGGTGAACGCCACGCTGGCCGTGAGCGAGCAGCAGCCGTTCTACATCCGCAACGTGTCGTTCCGGGGCAACAGCACCACGCACGAGAACGTCATCCGCGAGCGGCTGTGGATCGTGCCCGGCGACGTGTACAACGAGGCCCGGGTCATCCAGAGCTACCAGGCCATCTCGGGGCTGGGCTTCTTCGAGGTCCCCATGCCGCTTCCCGACATCCGCCCGGACCCGGCCACGGGGCAGGTGGACATCACCTTCAACGTGAAGGAGAAGCAGACGGGGAGCGTGAACTTTGGCACGGTGTTCGGGGGCGGGCCGTACGGCAGCACCCGCGGGCGCTTCGCCGGGTTCCTGGGCTACCAGCAGCCCAACCTGTTTGGCCAGGGCAAGTCGGCCAGCCTGCGGGCGGAGTACGGCTACGGCCGCAGCACCATCGAGGCCAGCTACTCGGACCCCAGCATCGCGGGCGGGCGCAACTCCGGCGCGGTGTCGGTGTTCCGCCGCGGTGACCGCTACGTGCGCTTCGGCAACGGGCGGCGCCTGCAGACGGGCGCGTCGCTGCAGTTCGGCTTTCCCATGCCGGGGTCGCTGCGCACGCGGGCGTTCCTGGGCTACTCGCTGTCGCGCACGGAGTACCTGAGCAGCGAGGAGAACTGCGAGGGCGCCAGCACGAGCCTGTTCTGCCTTCCGGACGCCACGGCCAGTACGCTGTCGCTGTCGCTTACCCGCGACACCAAGAACCACCCGCTGTTCCCCACGTCGGGCACGCGGCAGTCGGTGACGGTGGAGCAGACGGGCGGCCCGCTGGGCGGCAACGGCATCTACCATAAGCTGTTAGCGCAGGCGGAGTGGTGGGTGCCCACAGGCCGGCTGGGCAGCAGCCCCCGCGCCCCCACGATGGCCCTGGGCCTGTCGGCGCGCACGGGGAGCATCTGGGGCGACGTGAACCGGTTCCCGTTCGAGCGGTTCTACGTGGGCGGCGTGATGTTCGGCCAGCCCCTGCGCGGCTATCAGGAGAGCAGCATCGGTCCCCGCGGCTACAGCGCGCAGTGCAACCAGAGCCTGCAGCTGGAGTGCCTGGGCGACGCCTTCTTCACGGTGTCGGGCGAGTACGCCCTGCGGCTCACGGACGCGCTCTCGGTGTCGGCCTTTGGCGACGCGGGCAACGTGTTTGGCAGCGTGGGCGAGTTCAACACGACGCGGCTGTACCGCGGCGCGGGCGTGGGCGCCACCCTGGTGACCCCGTTCCTGGGCGCCATCGGCATCGACGCGGCGTACGGCTTCGACCGGCCCGACCCGGGCTGGGAGATCCACTTCAAGCTGGGGAACCAGTTCTAAGGTTCCCCACCACCTTTTCACGAGACGGGACGTACCGATGAAGCGTTTTCTTTCGTTCGCTGTTGCCGGGGCCGTGGCCCTGCTCGCCGGCGCCGCGCCGGCCCAGGCCCAGCTCAAGGTGGGCTACGTGAACTCGCAGCGCATCCTGGCCGAGACGCCGGCGTTCGCCGACGTGCGCGCCACCCTGGAGCGCGAGTTCACGCCCCTGCGCGCCGAGATCGACTCGCTGGAGGCCCGCCTGGCCCGCGGCGACGAGGAGCTTCGCGCCCAGCAGGGCACGCTCACGGAGCAGGCGCGCCAGCAGCGCACGCAGGCCCTGCAGCAGCAGCTGGCGCAGTACCAGCAGCGCGCGCAGGCCATCCAGCAGCAGCTGCAGGGCCGCGAGCAGGAGCTGGTGGGCCCGGTGATGCAGCGCATTCGCGGGGTGCTGGAGGAAGTTCGCGCGGCGGGCGGCTTCTCGTTCATCATCGACCCGCCCGACGGGATGGTGGTGGCCGTGGACCCGGCGCTGGACGTGACCAACGACGTGATCCGCCGCCTGGGCGGCACGCCCGCGGCCAACCGCTGACGACGCGCGGACGGCGCCCGTTTGCGGGCGCGCGTCCACGCCGCTAGCTTCGGTGCCCGCGACACTTTGGTGTCGCGGGCGCTTTTTCGTGGGGGCGGGGGAGCAGGGAATAGGGAATAGGGAATAGGGAATAACCTGCAACGGCAGGGGCCCTCACCCGCTCGCTGTCGCTCCCACCCTCTCCCGCAAACTGCGCGGGAGAGGGTATAGACTTCGACGGGCCCTCGCCTCCGTGGCGAAGTACCTGCATGCGCAGTTCTCCCCCTCCCCCGCGAAGCGGGGGCAGGGGGTCGGGGGGAGGGGGCCCCCGCGGGCGAGAGAGACTCCGCTCCGGTGCATGGGCGAGGCGGTCCCCCCCTCCGCGGGCGAGACAGCGTCCGCTCCGGTGCACGGACGTTGCGAGCCGGTCCGCCCCGCGAATTGGAAGCTTGCATGACAAACGACGACGATCCCACGGGGGCATGGCGGAGCTGACGATCGCCGAGGTGGCGCGCATCGCGGAGGGCGAGGTGGAGCAGGGAGACGCAGGGCGCGTCGTCCGCGGCGTGGCGCCGCTGGACGAGGCACTGCCGCACCACGTCTCGTTCGTTGCCGAAGCCCGTTACCATCCCTACATTCAGGCGTCGCGGGCCGGGGCCCTGCTCGTTGCACGCGACGCCGCCGTGGAGCTGCCCGCCGGGATGGCCGCCATCCGCGTGGACGACCCGCGCAAGGCACTCGCGCGCATCCTGCCGGCGCTGTATCCGCCGCCCGCGCCCACGCCCGGCATCCACCCCACGGCCGTTGTCGCGGACGGGGCGACGGTCGCGGCGTCGGCGTCCGTGGGCGCCTACGCCGTCATCGGCGCGGGGACGCGCGTGGGCGAGCGGGCCCGCGTGGCGGCGCACGTCGTCATCGGGGACGGGTGCGAGGTGGGCGACGACGCCGTGCTGCATCCCCACGTGACGCTGTACGACGGCGTGCGTCTGGGTGCGCGGTCCATCGTCCACAGCGGCGCGCGGCTGGGCTCCGACGGCTTCGGCTTCGTGCCGGAGGGGCGCGGGCTGCGCAAGGTGCCGCAGGTGGGCGGGTGCGTCATCGGCGACGACGTGGAGATCGGCGCCAACACCACCATCGACCGCGGCTCCATCGGCGACACGGTCGTGGGGCGGGGGACCAAGATCGACAACCTGGTGCAGATCGGGCACAACTGCCGCATCGGCCAGTCCGTCATCATCGTCTCCCAGGTGGGGATCAGCGGGTCTACCCGGGTGGGCGACGGCGCCGTGCTGGGCGGACAGGCCGGTGTGCAGGGCCACATTGAGATCGGCGCGGGGGCACGGGTGGGCGGCCAGGCCGGGGTGACGGCCAGCGTGCCCGCCGGGGTCACGGTGAGCGGCTACCCCGCGCGCCCGCACCGCGAGGCCATGCGCATCCAGGCGGCCGTGTTCGGCCTGCCGAAGCTGATGGAGCGCCTGAAGGCGCTGGAGAAGGCGGTGCTGGGCCGGGGCGCGGA
>NZ_DASURI010000322.1:0-2691 GCF_036280135.1 Longimicrobium sp. | reverse complement strand
CCGGGTTCTCCCCCTCCCCCGCGAAGCGGGGGCAGGGGGTCGGGGGGAGGGGGCCCTCCGCGGGCGAGAGACACTCCGCTCATCCGGCAGAGACCCGGAGCCCTCCATCCTCCGGATCCTTCCATCCTGGATTCTCCTCCGCGATCCATCCTCCGCGTTCCATCCGTAGCAGTTGCGTCGCACCTTGCCCAATCCACGAAAACGCGCGAGATTGTCGACATCCTGCCGCATCTCCGCGCCAATTTCCATCCGACGTACCCGTTGTATCCCGTGAAGAACCGAATCTTCGCTTTCGCGGCGCCGCTGGCGTTCGCCCTGGCGGCCGCGTGCACCGATTCCACCGGGCCCGCGAAGCCCGCGCTCGCGCCGCCCGCGGAAGGCAGCCTGGCCGCCGTGCAGTGCACCGTCCAGGTGGAGGCGGGGGCCATGCGCTGCGACACGCCCGTGCCGGGCGGCGGCGCCCGGGGCGACCTGATCGTGGGCGGGCAGGGCACGTACGTGCAGGTGCGCTCGGGCGTCGCCTCGTACGATTCCGTGGCCGAGGTGTTCTCCATCGACGTGACCCTGCAGAACCTGCTGGGCCAGCCCGTGGGCACGGAAGACGGCGTGACGGCGTCGGGCATCCGCATCTTCTTCTCGTCGGCCACGGCCGTCACGCGGGGCACGGGGACGGTGGAGCTCGCCAATCCCGACGGCTCCACCATCTTCACCACGGCGGGGCAGGACTTCTTCTTCTACCCCGAGATCCTGGCGCCGTACGAGCGCACGGCCCCCAAGCCGTGGCGCTGGAACGTGTCGCGGACGGTGGAGTCGTTCTCGTTCACGGTGCTGGTCGCGGCGCGGGTGCCCAACCAGGGCGGCGTGCTGCGCTGGACGCGCGAGCGCGGCGACGTGGTCACGCGCAACCTGTACGCGGTGTGGGGCACGGGGCCCAACGACATGTGGGCCGCGGGCGACCGCACCATGATGTACAACAACGGCACGCGCTGGGTGGTGTACCCCGGCGACTGGACGCCCGGCGTGTCGGCCCTGTGGGGCAGCGCCACGGACGACGTGTGGGCCGTGGGCGGGGCCCTGTGGCGCTACGACGGCAAGCGGTGGAACGGCGTGCCCTCGCCCGTGAACGAGAACTGGAGCGGCGCGTGGGGCTCCAGCCGGAACAACGTCTACATCACGGGCGGCGGATTTGGATGGGTGCTGCGCTGGGACGGCGCCGCGTTCGACACCGTGTTCCAGGCCACGCCGGGCCGGCGCTTCAGCGGGGCGTGGGGATTCGGGCCCAACGACGTGCACCTGGCCGGCTGGCGCTACAACCCCGCGACCAAGCGGGACGACGGGTTCGTGTGGCACTGGAACGGCGCCGCGTGGGATTCCGTGTCGTTCCCCGGCGTGGACATCACGAGCATCTGGGGCGCCGCGCCCAACGACATCCACGCCATCGGCACGGGCGGCGCGATGTTCCACTACGACGGCACGGCGTGGACGCAGGTGGGGCAGGGCCTCACGACCCACACGCTGTACCACGTGTGGGGAAGCAGCGCCAGCGAGGTGTGGGCCGTGGGCGGCGGCTACAGCCTGACGGGGCTGTACGGCACCGTGCTGCGGTGGAACGGCTCCGCGTGGTCCACCGTGTCCACGGGCGCGCCGCAGGTGACGCGGGCCGTGTTCTCGCCCAACCCCGACAAGGTGTACCTGGTGGGGATGGACGGGATGATCCACCGTCGCTCCGGCGGCACGTGGGGCGCGGAGACGTCGGCCACGCAGGACCTGTGGAGCGCCGTGGCCCCCGTCTCGGACGACGACGTCATCGCCGTGCGCTGCGGCGGGGTCATGCGCGACGAGGGGCGTGGATGGCAGACGGTCTACGCCACGCCGGACTGCCTGGAGGACGTGTGGATCACCCCCGGCGCGTCGCAGATCTTCGCGGTCGGGCAGACGCAGGACAATTCGCGGCAGGGCGTGGTGGTGCGCTGGGACGGCACGCGGTGGACGCGCACCCTCTTTCCCGCGACGCTGCCGCGGCAGCTGACGCTGCTGGGCGTGTGGGGGCTGGACTCGGCCCACGTGTACGCCGTGGGCTGGCGCGACGACGACGGCTACCAGCGTCCCGTGGTGATGCGCTGGGACGGCGCGGCGTGGACGATGGACGACATGGGGGCGGAGACGGGCCAGCTGTACGCCGTGTGGGGCACGTCGCCGGACAACCTGTACGTGGTGGGCACGCGGCTGCTGCACTGGGACGGCACGGCGTGGACGCCCTTCTCCATCCACTACTGGGGCGACAACTGGCGCGACATCTGGGGTACGGGGCCAAACGACATCTACGTCGTGGGCGGCCGCGTGGCGCACTGGGACGGCCAGTCGTGGGACAGCTTCTATCCGCGCAACAACCACAGCGCGCAGGGGGTGTGGGGCAGCGGGCCCGACGACGTGTACGTGGTGGGCTCGCAGACGCTGCACTTCAACGGCGGCAGCTGGACGGACGTGAACATCGAGACGAGCGGCGACCTGTACGACGTGCGCGGCGTGTCCGCGGGCCGCGTCTGGGCGGTCGGCGCCGGTGGCGTGGTGATGCGCGGCCGCCGGTAGAAAAGATTTCTCACGCAGAGGGAGCAGAGGCAGCAGAGTACTTCAAAAGCAGTACTGCTGCCTCTGCTCCCCCTGCGTGAGAATGCAGTTCTCAGTTGCCGT
>NZ_DASURI010000321.1:0-4115 GCF_036280135.1 Longimicrobium sp. | reverse complement strand
TTCGCCGCTGGAAGGTCGCGAAGTCCGCCTGCGCGGACTGCCCCAGCGCATGCCGCCCGACGTGCACCGGAGCGGCCTGACCGCCTGCGATCACGTGCGTCTTGCCGGGTGGCGGCGTGCGTCGGCGGTTGAAGCCCTGTTCGCAGAGCGCGTCGGCGCGAGACAGGGCGTATCGCTGTCCCAGCGGCGGGTTCACCCGCTCAGGCTGGATCTCCGCTCATCCCTCTCGAACTCTGCCCCGCGCCCGCCGTTACTTTCGCACTTTCGCACTTTCGCACTTTCGCACTCACGCACTTCCGTTCACTCCCCCCGGTCCTCCGCCGACCACTCGCGCGGCGCGTCGGAGATGGGCCGCAGGATGATCCAGCTCAGGATCACCATGCTCAGCAGCACGATCACGCCGATGCCCTGGCCCACGCGCGGCAGCATCCCCCCGCGCTGGATGGTCAGGTACGTCACGCCCGCCCAGATGATGGGCCCCGTGATGGCGCTGAACCGGCCCACCATCCCGTACAGCCCGTAGAACTCGCCGATGCGCGCCGGCGGCGTAAGGCGCAGCATGTACGGCCGGTCCGCCGCCCAGATCCCGCCCATGCTGAACCCGGCGGCGGACGCCACGACGAACAGGCACCACAGCGGCAGCCCCAGCAGGCCCACCAGGCCCGCGCCCAGGAAGATGGCCATCCACGCGTACAGCACCAGGTTCAGCGTGCGCCTGGGCCCCATCCGGTCCGTGGCCCACCCCCACACGAACCCGCCGATCACCGCGAAAGTGATGGCGCACAGCATGATGAGCTGCGCCCGTGCCTGCCCCTGCTTTTCCGTCATCCCGCCCGACACCGCCACGTTCACCGTGTACAGCGCCATGATGCTGATGACGGTGTTGATGGCGTCCGTGTAGAACACGCGGCCCACCAGGAAGCGGATCAGCCCCGGATACCGGTTCCCGGAGCGCAGCGTGCGGAGCGTCTCGCCCGTCGACTCGCGCACCATCTGCCAGTTGATGGGGCGCGGCCGCGGGTTGCCGCGCTCCCTGACGAACAGAAAGCAGGGGATGGAGAACAGCAGGAACGCCGCCGCGATGCAGGTGAACAGCAGCGCCTTGTTCTCCGTCCCCAGCCACATCCCCAGCCCCACCGCCACGTACGATCCCAGGTATCCCACCCCCACGCCGATCCCGCCGATGCGCCCGCGGTTCTCTTCCGTGCTCACCTCCGGCAGCAGCGCGTCGTAGAACTGCAGCCCCGCCTGGTACGTGGCGTTGGCGATGATGAAGCACAGCGCCGTGCCCGTGTAGCCCAGCCGCGCCAGCAGCGCCGTGAACGCCACGCAGATGACCGTGCTGGCGACCAGGAACGGCATCCGCCGCCGCGCGCGGTCCGTCATGGCCCCCAGCAGCGGGGCGATGACGAAGGTGATGGCCATGCTCACCGCCGTCAGCACGCCGTAGCGGCTGTCCGCGCGCTCGGCGCCCACCTGGTCGCGCACCCAGAGCGAGAAGTACAGCGAGACCACGCCCATGGAGAAGATGGTGTTCGCCAGGTCGTACAGCACCCAGCTGGCCACCGCGCGGCGCGTGATGACGTGCGGAAGGCGCGGGCCGGTCGTGGGCTGCGGCGGCGCGAGCTGCGGTTCGAGCATCGGGACGGTTCGGCGGATGAAGGGACGCGGAGGGGATGCGACGGCGGAGGCACCGGATGCGTGCCCGGGCAATTTCGCGCATCCGCGCCGCGCGCGCGAGTGGGGCGCGCGGCTCTGGTGCGAACGGCTGTCCGGAATCATCTTGGTCCGCATCGCGGCCCACGACCCGCGCCGCGGGAGAAATCCAACCGTTTTGTCCGAATCTTCCCCGCTCACGCGTTTCCGTACGTTCGCTCCGCCGGATCGCCTTCCTCACCTCCCCGTGACCCGTACGATGCACATCCGATCCATCTTCCGTACCTTCGCCCTCGCGTCGCTCGTGGCCGTCGCCGCGTGCGAGTCCGGCACCGATCCGTCGGACGGCGGGCATCTGCTCGGCACCTGGGCCGGCGAGGCGTGGGACGGAGACGCGCAGGCGTACATCGTCAACGACTCGCTGTACATCTCCAGCGCGTCGGACGGGTGGCAGAACGGGCCGTACGTGGCCGTGGGCGTGGGCCCGTTCCACGGGCCGGGCACGTACACGCTGGGGCCTGCCAGCGCCGCGATTCGCTACATCGTGGGCGGCGACGGCATCTGGGCCTCGTACGGCACCCGGCAGAGCCCGGCGGGCACGATGGTGGTGACGGGCTTCAGCGGCGGCACGGTGACGGGCTCCGTGGAGTTCGTGGCCGACGCGGATCCCGGCGATACGCCCGCCGGCGCGCGCTCCATCTTCCGCGGCGACTTCCGCGCACGCACGCAGCTTCCCCGTCTGCCCAGCCGATGATCCGGAATCCGGCTCAAACGCTGCACGTCGGTGTTGGTTTCCTGGGAGGGTGTTGCCAACCCTGCCTTTCAACGGAGGCAGGGAGCGTCATCCTGAGTCATTCGGCGCTGCGCTCACCCTGCGGATGAAAGCCGCAGTCCAACCTCCCCCAGGGGGTTTTGGGGGAGGTGGGCGAGCTCCGCGAGCCCGGAGGGGGCGCTCGCGCGGGACACGCTACTCCGCACGAGCCCAGCCGCGGCTTTCTATTCAGGGTGTTGCCAAACCTTCCTTTCAACGGAGGCAGGGAGCGTCATCGCTGAGGGAGCGCCGCACGTAAAGCGAACGCGCGCAGGACTTTGGCGCGACCGAAGGATCTTGTGTGCAAAGCGGCAGGCCGGCTCTGGTGCGCGGAGCCGGCCTGTCGCTTTGCGGGCGGGATCCTTCGTCGCCGCCATGGAACCCGCGCGAACCAGGTTTTGCGCGGCGGCTCCTCAGGATGACGCGTTCGCGCGCGGTTCTCAAGGAGCGCCGCGCGAAATGCATCCGGGCGCGGTCGAGGTCGTGGGGGCCCCTCGGGAAGACAGCTGCATTCCGAGTCCGGTATACGGTCGGCAAGGATTCCGCGGCCACGAAACGCATCACCCCTCCCGCACGGTTCCGTGCGGGAGGGGTGATGCATTCCGGCGAGGGCCCGTCCGTGGATCAGGCCGGCGCCTGGCTGGCTTCCTGGATCATGGCGTCCAGGTCCAGCTGCGTGGACGGCGTGGTGTCGGCGTGCAGCACGCGCTGCATGTAGCGCAGGGCCTGGCGCGTGTCCACCTCTTCCAGCCCCGCCACGCAGTCCGACGGCACGTGTACCGTGTACTCGCGCATGTACGCGTCGCTGGCCGTGAACAGCACGCAGATGTCGGCCGTGATGCCCGTGAGGATCAGGTGCCGCGCGCCCAGGTACTCCAGCAGCGTGGCCAGCGTGGTCTCGAAGAACGCGGAGTGCTTGGGCTTGAGGACGAAGTAGTCGTCGCGCCCGGGCTGCAGCAGCTCCGCCAGGCGCTGGCCGCGCACGCCGTCTTCCAGGCAGTGCTTGACCACCTCGCGAAAGTCCGAGCGCCACTTGCCGAAGTTGTCGTTGGCGTAGATCACGGGAATGCCGCGCGCCCGCGCCTGCTCCTTGAGCGCCGCGATGCGCTCCGCCGCCGCGGTGGCCGGCCCCGCGACGTTCTCGCCGCCCGGGAACTCCAGGTCGTTGATCATGTCGATCAGCAGCAGCGCCACGGGGCTCTGGTCGGGCGCGTTTCCGTGCAGGTCCTCGCTCAATTGCGGCATTCGTCGTCCGTGAATCGGTGGATGGATGCGCTGCGTCGATGATGTTCGGCAGTCGATCAGGCCTGCTGTCCCGGGACCGGCAGGGCGGATGCCACGGCCCGCCAGATGTCCGCGGCGATGTCGTCGGCGGGACGCATCTCGCCGCCGGGGTAGGGCGGCGATGTCACGACTAATTTCGGCGCCCGGACATGTTCGAGGCGTGGATCGTCTTCAGCTCCCGCTGCGCTTCGGTGCAGGATTGTTACCGGCTTGCGCCCGTTCACTGTCACAGCATCGCGCAACTCGCGCGCGCCTTCCACCATGTCAGCCGCGGTGATGGAAAGGCGCTCGCGGAACTGGTCGATGGTCGTGCGTCGTCGTGTACCGTCGAGCGCCATTGGGCGGTCCGCAGCACGGCGCAGCG
>NZ_DASURI010000320.1:0-11161 GCF_036280135.1 Longimicrobium sp. | reverse complement strand
ACGCCCAACGCGGGCGCGGGCCCCACGACCCTGGCCGGCAACCAGCAGACGCGCCGCCTGCGCTACCGCTGAGCCTCTGCCGCCACGCGGAACGCCTCGAGGGGCGCCGGTCCACGGATCGGCGCCCCTCGTCTTTCATCGGACCCAGAAAGGCAGTTGTTTCCTGAGGGGCCCTCAGGACCCTCGGCCGCGCCGGATACGTGCGGCCCCGAAGGATCTTCTCGCCCACACAAGGACCCGGTCCAGCGGCAAAGTCCCTGGCCCGCGGAGGAGATCCTTCGGTCGCGCCCGTGGGTTCGTGAACGGGCGAGCTCTGCGCGGCGCTCCCTCAGGAAATCAACGCCGACGCATAGTGTTCATGCGGAGTCGGGAATGTCGAGGCCTTCAACACTTCGCCGCGGCGGATCGTCTGGATCACGGTGGCGTCACGGCAGGGAGGTTGCAGCGGCAACCCGCCCGCCGGCGCCGCCTGGTTCCGGTGGTCCGGGTGCTTTTCAGCGAGTGGAGGCAGGGATGAAGACGATGCTGAAGATGGTGCTGGTGCTGGCCCTGGCGGTGCTTCCGTCGGGATGCCTGGCGGCGGCCGCGGCGGCGGGCGCGGGCGGGGCCATCGCCTACAACGAGCGGGGCGCGAGCTCGCTGGTGAACGGCTCCGTGGCCGACGTGGTGGCCGATGCCCGCGCCGTGTTCGCGGCCATGGGCATCACCCCCGACGGCGAGGACGCGGGCGACACCAACGAGAACGACCGCACGGTGAGCGGCATGCGGGGCGAGATGCGCATCCGCGTGGAGATCGAGCGGCAGAGCGCCACGACGTCCGAGGTGATGGTGACGGCGCGCGAGGGCACGCTGGATTACGACCGCGAGCTGGCGCGCGACATCCTGAGCCGCATCATGGCCCGCGGCTGAGGAAAACCAAAAGATCTTTCTCACGCAGAGGGAGCAGAGGCAGCAGAGTACCCCGGTTCGGCGCGGGAATGAAGTACTCTGCTGCCTCTGCTGCCTCTGCGTGAGAATGCAGTTCAGATCTTTCCGCGGTCGATGGCCGTCGCGGCGGCGGTACCCAGCGCACGCACGACGTGGATCAGCGCGCCGAAGCGGGGATCCGGCGCCTGACCGGCCACGTGCCGCGCGTAGATCTGCTGGCAGATGCCCGCCACCTTCACCAGGCCGTAGACGTACAGCAGCACGGGATCGGCGATGCGGATGCCCGTCCGCGCCTCGTACCGCGCCACCACCTCCGCGCGGCGCAGCGAACCGGGGTGGATGGACATCGTGGGCGGGATGATGCGCTGGAGCTCATCCGGATCGTCCGCGTCCACCCAGTAGCCCAGCGTGGTCCCCAGGTCCAGCAGCGGATCGCCGATCGTGGCCATCTCCCAGTCCAGCACGGCCAGGATGCGCGACGGGTTCGCCGGGTCCAGCACCAGGTTGTCGAACTTGAAGTCGTTGTGCACCAGCGTGGGCCCGTGGTCGGGCGCCGCGCCTGCCCGCACGCGCGCCTCCAGCCAGGCGATGGCCTGCTCCAGCGCCGGCACGTCGTCCGTGCGGGCGGCGTGGTAGCGCCTAATCCACCCCGTGACCTGTCGGGCAGCATACGGGGGCCCGCGATCCAGGTCCGCCAGCCCCGCCGCCTTGTAGTCCACCTGGTGGATGTCGGCCAGGGCATCCACGAGCGTTTCGCTCAGCCCGCGCGCCTCCTCGTTGCTGAGCGCCGCCACCTCGTCCGGCCGGCCGCGCAGGATGATGCCGCGCACCCGCTCCATCACGTAGAAGGGCGCGCCCGGCACCTCCGCGTCCCCGCAGAACGCCAGCGGCCGGGGCACGCGCCCATAGACGGGATGCAGCCCCGCGAGAATGCGGAACTCGCGCTCCATGTCGTGCGCCACGCCGCCCGGCGCGCCCAGCGGCGCCTTGCGCAGCACGAGCTCGGGCGCGTCCACGTCGCCGCTGGCGCGCAGCAGGTACGTGAGGTTGCTGTATCCGCCCCCGAACTGCTCCACGACGAGCGAATCGGCGGACGTCGCGAAACCCGGCACCTCGCGCGCGAGGAAGTCGGCGAGCGCGCGTAGATCCAGCTCCTGCCCCGCGCGCACCGGCCGCGCGGCATCCACCGGGATTCGGTTCATCGAGTCTGCGCGCGCAGGGGGTGGGGGTGGATGATGATCTGCGTGGAGGCGGGCATCCCGCCTGAGCGACTAAAGTCGCCGCAACGACTGCGGAAAGCCTCGCAAACTGCGCGAGGCTTCAACTACGTGAACCCCGCCTCGCTGCACGTCGCCAACCTTTCTGGGGCAGTCCGCGCAGGCGGACTTCGTGCCTTTCCAGCGGCGAATTCATTCGCTCCGGCTGGAGCCCGGCCCGTCATCCGTCTTCCGGGCTCGCCGCTACCGCCGCCCGCGCGGCATCCCGTAGCGCTGCAGGATGCGGCTGCCCAGCGCGGCCTTGTGCACCTCGTCGGGGCCGTCGTAGATGCGGGCGGCCCGCTCGTGGGCGTACCAGAAGGCCAGCGGCGTCTCGTACGTCATCCCCAGCGCCCCGTGCACCTGCAGCGCGCGGTCCAGCACGCGCTGCAGCACGCCCGCCACGTGGAACTTGATGGCGGAGACCTCGTCCCGCGCGGCGTGCTGGCCCTCGGCCTCGATGCGCTCGGCCGCGCGCAGGACGAGCAGCCGCGCCGCGTCGATCTCCGCGCGGCTTTCCGCCACCCAGAACTGCACGGCCTGCTGACGCCCCAGCGGCTCGCCCGGCGCCAGCTCGCGGGTGGCCGCGCGGCCGCACATCAGGTCGAACGCGCGCTCGCAGATGCCGATCCACCGCATGCAGTGGTGAATGCGCCCCGGCCCCAGCCGCTCCTGCGCCAGCGCGAACCCCGCCCCCTCCGCCCCCAGCCGGTTCTCCGCCGGCACGCGCACGTCGTGGAACCGCACCTCCGCGTGCGAGGCCCATCCGCCGCCCGCGTCGCCCATCACGGGCAGGTTGCGGACGATCTCCACCCCCGGCGCGTCCATGGGCACCAGGAGCATGCTGGCGCGCTCGTGCGGTCGCGGCGCGTCCGGATTGGTCACGGCCATGGCGATGGCGAACGAGGCGCCCTCCGCGGCCGTCGTGAACCACTTGTGGCCGCGCAGCACGTAGTCGTCGCCGGCCCGCACGGCCGTGGTCGACAGCACGACGGGGTTGCTGCCCGCGTGCTCCGGCTCCGTCATGGCGAAGCAGCTGCGGATTTGCCCCGCGGCCAGGGGACGCAGCCACCGCTCGCGCTGGGCGTCCGTTCCGTGGCTCAGCAGCAGCTCCATGTTGCCCATGTCCGGCGCCGGCACGCCGAACACGTAGTGCCCAAAGAGCCAGCGCCCCAGCTCCTCGCTCACCCGGGCAAACGCCGGCAGCGACAGCCCCATCCCGCCCCATTCGCGCGGCAGGGCCGGCGCCCACAGCCCCGCGGCCCGCACCCGGGCGCGCAGGTCGTCCAGCGCGGGCTCCGCGGCCGTCCATCCTTCCGCCAGCACGCACCGCTCCAGCGCCGGCCCGTGCGCGTCCAGGAATGCGCGCACGCGCTCCGCCGCGTCGCTTCCGTGCGGATGGCCCGTCCCGACGGACGGCGGCGTGGAATCAGCGTGAGCGCTCATGGGAGTGGAAGGTAGCAGGCGAACAGCGTTCGGGAACGGATCGCACGCTACGCCCGCGTCCCCGCGAACGCAACCTTCAAAAGATCATCTCACGCAGAGCCGCAGAGGACGCAGAGTACTTCGTTCGCGCGATGAAGTACTCTGCGTCCTCTGCGGCTCTGCGTGAGAAATGCAGTTGCCGTTTCGCCGTTCAGCCGGGGATGGTCTCGGACTCCACGAACGCGCGGATGACCTCGGCGGGAGTCCGGCCCTCGAAGTCCGCGTGCGGCGCCTGCTCCCACGTGCACTGCTTCTCCAGCAGCGCGTCACGCAGCGCCTCGTAGTCTGTCATCCCCCCGCGCACCAAGTCGTCGTACCACGCCAGCCAGCGGCGCTGAAGCTCGTGGTCCAGGCGCGCCACGTCCCGGTTCATCATGCTGGGCCAGCCGGCGCACAGGTCCGGATCGCGCTCGTGCAGCAGGGCACGCGCATCAAGGTCGTCGTAGACCTCGTAGCTCAGGGTCACGAGCGCGTCGTGCAGCGACATGCCCGCCTCGTTGGCCCGCATCTCCACCTCCCACAGCTCCTCCAGCACCGCCTGCGCGAACGGGTAGCGAATGCCTTCCTCTTCCTCGAAGAAGCGCAGGATGGAGAACAGCGACGTGCGCAGCGCCTTGACGGCCCGCTTGGACGGATCACACTTGCGGATGAAGAGGTCGTAGACGTACAGCCGCAGGTCGTGCTCCGTCACCGCGCCGGCGGGGAGCGCCATGCCGGCCAGGTGCTCGCACCAGAGGCGCGCGTTCTCCTCGTCCGCCTTGCGCACGTTCCGCAGGTGGCCGTGCAGCCACGCGACCAGGCGCGGCACGCGCTCCCGCTCCGCCGCGCCGACTGCCTGGTAGTCCTCCCACGGACGCAGGCCTCCCAGGGGGCTCGCGCCGGGGCCCTCCGCGCAGATGGGCGTGGCGCTGGGAACGGGCCGGAACCAGTCGAGGAGCTCCGATTCCTCCTCGTCCTCGCTCTCGTCCCCATCGAACGGCAGCGGCAGGGACATCACGCTCACCCCGCACTCCGCGCGCGGATCGGCGCCGCGGGCCAGGGCGGTCACGGCGCGCAGGCACAGCGTGGCCGTGCGCACGTGCTCCGCCTGCACGCGCCCCTCCGGCAGGTTGAGCCCGAAGAGGCGCGGGTACGCGCGCGGGCCCGCGACGGGCCATCCGGCGGCCGTGATCTCCCGCAGCATGGCCGCCGTCAGGGGACCGCGCTGGTCGTAGTCCACCGTGATGGAATGGCCCTCCATGGCGGTGTACGTCCGGGTCATCATCAGCGTGATCATGTCGACCGGCTCGGAGTACAGCGCCAGCCCGTATGCCACGCCGCCGTCGCCCATCACGCTGGCGGCCCACCGCGCCCCGTCCGGAAGCTCCAGCAGCAGCGGATCCTGCGCCGCCGGCTCGTTCCACGGTGCCAGGCGGTAGAACGCCGCGGCCGCCTCGTGGAACGCGGCCAGCTCCCGGGCGGACGCGCCCGTCTCGCGCCACGTGTCGGGCGTGGTGAGCGGGACGTCGGCCGGCGTGTCCATCCCTGCCCGCACCGACGCCATGGCCTCGTCCACCGCGGGCAGGGCGCCAGCCTGCACGGCGATCCCGCGGGCGCGCAGCAGCGGCTCCAGCGCGGCCGCCAGCTCCTCCGTCCGCACGTGCAGGGTCCTGGGCGTCGTAAATCCGTTCCGCGCCGCGGCGGAGAGCGCCTGCGCCAGGGCCGCCGCCCGCTCTTCCGGCTTGGCGACGAGATACGGCAGCGCCTCCACGTGCACGATCATGGGACCGGCGGCCAGGATCACCATCGTTTCGGGCTTCGCGCCGCCCTCAATGGGCAGCACGTCCCCCTCCCACGCGCGCTGTTCGCCCGCGATGTGCTGGACCTGCGCCTCCAGCGCGCCGAACAGCTCGTCGCCCAGGGTGCCACGCACGCGCTCGCGGGCCATGTCGCCGCGCATGCAGCAGGCCTTGTACTTTTTGCCCGAGCCGCACGGGCAGGGATCGTTGCGGGAGGCGCTCAGGGTAGCCACGGGGCAGTCGGCACGGGTGGATGGATGCGGATCGGCGCCCCAGTTTACGCCGTAGACACCACTCCGGCAACACGCCCGGCACGCTCACCCCGATCGGCCCAAGGAGAGCCGCGGAAACGCAGAATCCCCCGGCCGCGCATTGAACCGGGGTACTCTGCTGCCTCTGCTGCCTCTGCGTGAATTGCAGTTGCCGCTTCTGTGTACGACGCGGAGGCCGGTGCTCAACGGTGCGCGTGTCCCGCCACCGAATGGCTCCCTGCACGGCGATCACACGTTTGCTTGATCTCGCGTGCTTGGCGCCATCATCTTTCCCGCAGCCGGTGCACGTGGCACCGGCACCCTTCATGTCAGCGGAGACGGATCAATGGCCACCAACCTGTTGATGCAGTGGAAGGAGCCGGGCCCCGCGCGGCCCATGACGGACGACGGCCGAAAGCCGCGGTCCGAGCGCTGCGAGCCGGCGGACGGCGTGCTGTACCTGGCGGGCACCGGCATCACCGACGCCGGCGGCAGCTGGAGCCTGGACGTGCGCGACGCCCTGTGTCCGGACCAGGAGCTGGGAATGGTGCAGACCGTGTCCATCGTCGCCACGCCCAACTTCGACCCGTTCATCAAGATGCTGGACCCCTGCCACGCCACGGCCGGGTGGTCGGTCAGCGGCAGCACCCTCACGCTGTACGTCCGTACCTGGGACTGCCGCTGCGAGCTCAAGCCCGACACCGCGTTCTCGTACCACGCCGCCATCGCATACGTCTTCGTCACCTGACGGCGGGCGCGTGTCCATCAGAACGCACCAGGGGCCCGGCATCCACGCAGGATGCCGGGCCCCGTCGCATCCGGCCTTTCCACCGTTACCGCGGGCGCGCCGTGCCGCGTCTGCCCCGGCGAGGCGCGCGGAACAGGTGCTCCACCACCAGCTCGCGGCGGATGAACTCGCCCTGCGCGTCCACGATGAGCGGAAGGCGGCGGCCGCGCAGGCGCACGGACACCCACGGCGCGTTCACCGTGAAGTCGCCCGTGTTGGACCGGCCGGCGTGGTAGGTGGAGCCCTCGACGTCGTCCACGGGCACCTCCATCCGCGAGCGCAGGACCAGCCCGATGAGGGTGATGCCCAGCACGCCGCGCGTCTCGTCCACCGAGGCCTCCGCCACGTAGCACCGCCCGTAGATCCACATCCCCACGGCGAACAGCAGGCCCAGCGCCGCCACGCATCCGCCGAACGCCAGGCGGACGGCCAGCGGCTTGAGCACGCCCCCGTCGGCGGGGCGCAGGCCGTAGCCGCGCGTGATCTCCCATCCGCCCCACAGCGCCAGGGCGAGCGCGCCCAGGACGACCCACGCCACGAAGCGGACCTTTCGCCCCTGCCATCCCGCGGCGTAGATGCGTTCCATCGATGCGTCTCCAGGAAGTTCAGCGGATGGCCGTCGAGCCGGACGGACTACGGCAGCCGGCCCGCGGAAAGGCGCGCCACGGCCCGCGCGTCCTCCTCCAGCACCAGCTGGCGGGGCGTACCGCCGTCCAGGGCCGGGTGCGGACGGTTCTCCCACTCGCGCTGGCGGCCCACCAGGACGTCGCGCACGCTCCGTGGATCGGTGATGCCTCCACGCACCACCTCGTCGTGCCACAGCAGCCAGTGGCGATGCATCTCGTCGCGCAGCCGCACCATGCGAGGGTCGAACGGGAGGCTCCACCCGTGCACCGTCCCGGGTACGCTGGTTTCGGGGACGAGCGCGCGGCGGGCCAGGTCCTCGAACAGCGAATCCGTCAGCGCGTGCAGCACCACGCGCACGTCGTCCACGCGCGCGATGGCCGCCAGGTGGTCCAGCTCCTCCAGGACGGCCGTGGCCCAGGGATACTCGATCCCCTCCTCCGCCGCGTACCAGTCGAACAGGCGCCGCAGCGACCGGGTCAGGTGCTTTGCCACCGCCTTGGCCGGCGGTTGCTCCATCACCAGCCAGCCGTACAGAAAGAAGCGCAGCTCATGCTCCGTCGCCGCCTCCGCGGGCACGCGCATGCGCGCGAGCATCTCCGTCCACAGCTCCGCCGCGCGCCCTTCGCGCTGGTGCGCGGCCCTGGACAGCGACTGCGTGTTCAGCCACTCCAGGAAGCGGTACCACCGCGCCCGCTCGGTGTGGTTCACCGCTTCGCGCGCCGCGTCCGGGCGCAGGACGAACGCCGGGTCCGCCGCCGGCCCGGCCGGGCCCACCGGGTGCGAGCGCTCCAGGGGCCGCCACGGGGTGCGTTCGTCCTCCGTCTCGGGGTTGAAGACGGCCAGCACCTCCACGCCCGTGCCGGGATGTCGCCAGGGAAGCGCGTGCGCGTCCCCCGACGTGAACGCCACGACGGCGCGGCACGCCTGGGCCATCCGCTCCACCAGCTCCGCCGTGATCCGCCGCCCGGGCACGCGCACGCCCAGCAGCGTGGGATGCACGTCCGGCGCGGCCATCTCCCATCCCGCGCGGACCACCTCGCGCCGCAGAGGGCCGGGCAGCTCCGCCGCCCCGCCGTAGCTCATGCTCAGGGTGAACCCCTGGATCGCCGCGGCCCAGTCGCTTGTCGGCGGCTCGTCCCGATCGTAGAGGTTTTCCAGGTCGGCGGGGTCGGAGTACAGCGCCAGCCCGTGGTGGATGGACGCCGCGCCCATCACGCTGGCCGCCCACGGCGCCTTGTCGCCCGCGAAGCGCAGCAGCAGCCCCTCCGCGTCCGACAGCCGCCGCCAGGGTGCCGCGCGGTGGAACGCCGCCGCGGCCGCGTGAAGCTCCGCCAGCTGCGCCGGCGTGGCCTCCGTCTCGGCCCAGGTCCAGGGCGCGCTGCCCAGCCCCGCCGGTCCGTCGGCCAGGTGCTCCAGGGCGGAGTCCAGCGCCTCGTCCAGCTCCGGAAGGGAGGCGGCCTCCGTGGCTACCCCGCGCCGCTCCATCTCCGGCCGCAGCGCCCGCGCCAGGGCCGCGTCGCGCACGTGCAGGCGTTCGGGCAGCACCCCCGCGGACCGGGCCGCCCCCATCACCACGTCCATCACCGCCCGGGCGCGCGCCTGTACCCCCACGGGCCGGCGCGACAGGACGTCCGTCGCCAGGATCAGCCCGTCCGCGGCCACCATGGTGATGGCGCCCGGCTCGCCGGACCCGGGGAGCACGCCCATCAGCGGCGCCACGTCCGCCTGCCACAGGGGCGTGCGCCGCGCCACCTCGTCCATCCGCTCCCGCAAGGACGGAATATCGCGGGGCCCCGGCGCCTGCATGGCGCGGGCGGCAGCCTGGTCGTCGCGCATGTGGCACGCCTTGTACTTGCGGCCCGAGCCGCAGGGACAGGGATCGTTGCGGTGGGGAGCGCTCATCCGGTTTCCACGGTGGCGTGATCGTAGGGGGGACGAAAAAGGCGGGGGAAGGCCGCGCCGGCCCTCCCCCGCTCCGTCGTTCATGGATGCCCGCGCATCGCGCGGATCAGCTCAGCAGGCGCAGGGGCATGACCAGGCACAGGTAGTCCGGCGTGTCCTCGTTGCCGATGGGCATCATGGTGGCCGCGCGCTCGGGCGCCTTGAAGCTCATCCGCACCTCGCTGGTGGGCATGTACTTGAGCAGCTCCAGCAGGTACTGCGCGTTGAAGCCGATCTCCAGCGGGTCACCATCGTACTCCACCTGCAGCTCTTCCGTGGCCGTGCCCACGTCGGGCGTCTCCACGGCAAAGCGCAGCATGGCCCCGCCCAGCGACAGGCGAATGCGGTGCGTCTGGTCGCTGGCCACGATGGCCATGCGCCGCACGGCCTTGGTGAGCGCGTCCTTCTCGCACACCATGTGCTTGTCGTTGTCGCGCGGAATGACCTGCTCGTAGTTGGGGTACGGCCCCTCGATCAGGCGGGTGAAGATCTGCACGTCGCTGCCGCGGAACCCGATGTGGTTCTCGGAGCGGCCCACCTCCACCGTCTCGTCCTTGCGAAACAGGCGCTGCACCTGCGCCAGGGCCCGCGGGTGGACGATGAAGTCGCCCGGGGGCACGGCGCCGTCGGCGCTGTCCACGGGGAGCGTCATCTTGGCCAGGCGGTGGCCGTTGGTGGCCACCATGCGCATCTCGCCCTCGCCCAGCTGCCACAGCACGCCGTTCAGGATGGGCCGCGTTTCCTCGGTGGACGCGGCGAACGAGACGCTGTTGATGAGCTGCGACAGGTGCTCGCCCGTCACGCGCCAGCTCTCCGCGAAGTCCACCTTGGGAAACGCGGGGAACTCGTCGCGGGGCAGCCCGTTGAGCCGGTACTTGGTGCGCCCGCTGGCGATGCTGATGGCGTCGCCCTGCGTGCTGAACTCCACGGCGCCGGGGAGCTCGCGGGCGATCTCCTGGAGCTTCTTGGCCGGCGCGGTGATGGCGCCCGGCTCGGCCACGTCCGCGGCCACGCGCACGGACACGGCCGTGTCCAGGTCCGTGCCGCTCATCCGGACGCCGCCGTCCTCGGCCTCGATCAGGATGTTGGAGAGCACGGGCAGCGTGGTGCGGCTGGGGATGCTGCCCGCCACCGCGCCCAGCCCCTGCTGCAGGTTCTCACGCGTGATCGTGAATCGCATACGGTTCGGTTCCGCCCATCGCCTGGGATTGCCCCCGTTCTCCACGGGGAAGGGTTACCACCAGTATACAGATATAAATCTTAGTTACAGTAGTAGAGGGTGTGGGAACCGTGTACAACCCGCTCCGGAGCCCATCCAACCCACTGTCCCGCAACCACCTGCACGGCCCTGCCCCGTTGGGGAAAACGGGTGTGGAGAACCCGGGTTGTCCCCGGCGCGTCCACGTTCCCACAGCCGGGAGCGCTCTTCCACAACTTCTCCACGGCTCATCCACACCGGTTGTCCACACCCGGACGGAGCACATTTCCCACGCATGTACCGCGTGTGGACGGTCCCCGTCAAGCCCTGCGTCCGGTAGCGGCCACCGGGTGGATACTTCGTGTGCTTGTCGGACGCGCCGCCGGCGCGTGGGGAATATATAAGGAGAGAGCCCGTTCGGCGCGGGGGCCGCCCGGGATCCCGTCTCCTCCGCCCCTCGCGGCCGATCGGGGTCGAGCACAAGGCCGTAGCCCTTCCCAGGCCCGAAGCGGTCCAGGCAGCCTCCCAGCCCCGGCGAATGAATTCGCGGCACCGAACACGTGATGTCGGCCTTCGCCGACGGCTCCTGCCGCGCGCCTTCCCCGTGCACCCAAGGCGGAATCCAAGCCGATCGGCCGCGGGTCGACCGAGCGGGATCGGCCCGTCCTTCACCGGAGGCCGCGGGCCAGGAGCGAATGAATTCGCCGCTGGCAAAGCACGAAGTCCGCCTGCGCGGACTGCCCCGGCGCGGGCCGGCCGGCTGCGCCCGGGCCGCGTCCGATCGGTTGAAACCTCGTTCGGCGAGCGTCAGCGAGTTGAGACGGGGCTTATGGCTGTCCCAGCGGCGGGTTCACCCGCTCCGTCGCAATCCCCGTCCCACCCACACCGTCCCGTCCCGCCCGCCGAACCAC